>MHYJ01000115.1:5198-5394 GCA_001828445.1 Planctomycetes bacterium RBG_16_43_13 | reverse complement strand
TCATGAAAATAGGTTTTCTCTTACACAAGAGCCCTGAACACCAGGATGTATACACTGTAAAAAGGCTTGCTGAGGGTTTTGCCGATATGGGGCATGATGTGAGTATATTCCTGATGGAGGATGGTGTTTACAATGTGGTTGTAAACACATCTCCCGGGAAACTTTCAGCAGGGTTTGACAGTTTAATGTCAAAAGG
>MHYJ01000115.1:2584-5131 GCA_001828445.1 Planctomycetes bacterium RBG_16_43_13 | reverse complement strand
TGTCCTCTGTACCCGTGATGGTTACACCTACAAAGGATCAAAATTATAATATTTACACCCAAATTGAGCGATTCTTTTTTGCCAAAGACTTTTCCATTGTATAAACCCATCAATTTTACAATTTAGGAATACTTTTAGTACCGATAGCTGAGGTGTCGGGATGGGAAATGGCATTTTTTGCTTTGACCTGCAGCCTCTGTCACCATAAATAGCAAATTCACTGTAATACCTGATAATCCGGGCACACCTGTCCCTGAACAAGTTGCTGCTATCAAGCGATTTCCTGTTTTCTATATAACAATTGGCGTTGGATTTTGACATCGCTTCCATAGGGCTTGAATTTGTAATGTATCCATAACACTCTGGCTGACCTTTAGGATTATCTCCCCACCGGTCTTTATTATCTTTGATGCAAAATCTAATGCCTTCCGCCTCACGGTTGTAGCATAGCTTGTCACTGGAATAACTTCTTCCAATACATCCTCTTTAAAAGTCTCAAATAAAAAGAATGCTATGAGCATGCAGTAATAAAATGCGCTATTGGCTGCAAACCTCTTAAACGGTAACTCCTCAAATCCAAAATCCTTTAAGCCACGATGGGGTAATTCGTCAGCTCCCCGCTGATGATGACTCTTTATAATTGCCTCAGCGGTCTTTAATTCTTTTTGTTCCTTTAAGCTGCAGTTTGCAATTACTTCAGGGTTCATACCTATGTTTGTCAGTATGATATTGTCGGGACGGGCAAAATCCAGATACTGCTGCCCTTCGTTGACCGGTTTCGTATATATGGCCCTGCAGAACTTCCTCCAGCTCTCATACCGATAGCCAAAATCTGCATAAACCCACTCCTGATGGCTGTTGTCATATTTACCCCAGTTATCTTCAGGCAGCGCCTTTATATATTCCTTTGTCTTCTCATATATCCTGCCTGTGCATATAAACCCGATATTAAGTTTATCAAATGCTGCAAGATTGTCTTCATCAAAAAATCCGCTGTCAAGCCGCAGGATTATCGTTACATTCTGAGAGTATTCCTTCCTTATCAGGGTTACAAGTTCTGTGATCATATTAACTGCTGTATTGCCGTAATTGCTATGTTTCTTACCACCGCGAAATATAGCATCCACTATCTTTCTGTTCCATATTATCTGCAACGGCTGAAATCCCAATACCTTCTTGTAGGTCGGCTCTGCCCCATGTCTCTTCTTTGCTTCGTTATTATCCATCACCATCGTATCCAGCGTTAATTCGATTCTCTCAGGCTTGTCTATCTTTAATCGCCAGATAAACATCTGTTTCAATATCCTCCTGAATACCCCGCCGCTAAACCATGAAAATACCTTGAAAAACCTTTTCACCTGATGTGAACTCAGCATCTCCCCCAAACTGTTCTCCATCACCGCCGCATATCCTTCGTCTTCCTTTAACTGGTCAAAATATACCAGATGCCTGCTCGTACCATCATATAAAAAACAGAATATCTGCTTAAATATGTTGCATACCGCCACACCCTTTTTGCTTTTCCGTACTCCATTAAAATGGCCCAGTAAAAGCGCCAATATATTTATGCTCTCCAAGTAACGAACAAATAACGCCAATCCCCCTCTGCCTGTCAATGTATCTGTGGTTACTTCTATCCTGTTTATTCTGCCCTTGCTTTTAATACCATTTTGTTTCATAATTTCCTCACTTATTGGGTGGTGTTTTTTTGTTTTGTTTCCAAACATATTATAACAAATATCCACTGCCCTTTAAGTAATTTATTTTCGCTTTCTGTAAGCTAAAATCGCTCAATCTGGGTTCTAATATCTTTTTTTACACATTTTGAAAGCCTGTGTTTTTCTCTTTCCCGATACTCGAAATAAAGGGCACATAAGGCTTTAATAAATCCCACCCACGATTCATATGAATATTGCAAACAAATATCGTTAGCTATTTTTTCGCAACTATTATAAAAGTTCTCGTTATCCTTCCCTTCCAATATATTTCCATCCACGACTTTAAGAGCTTTTGTGAATAAAAGATTTTCCTTAAATCTGTAGTCCCACAGAGATTTAAAATAATCTTGCCATTGAGCAAGTAACGGTTTCTTTGGTTGTTCGTTAAGAATATATTTGTCGCCCTCTCTAAGATTTATAAGGACATTCATATGGCGGGTGTGCCTACGATTAGATTCTTCAAGAAGATAAATCTGCCACGGAGAATAAAAATGCCGAGTAGCTAATTCTGTCTTTTTTAGAGGAGTACCGTCTGAAGTCATCTCCAAAGTGACCTTATAATCGTCCCAATTGCAGTAAGTATCTTTTGATGGGCTTACAATGAAAGATTCACTTCTTTTATATGCCTGTTCAAGAGGATGACCTTCACTCAGTGCTTTATCAAACCCAGGCAATATTGGATGAACCCATCTGCATAACTCTTCATGCTCAAATTTTAATAAGTTCCCGTATTCATCTGGAACTTTAATTTCCTGTTTAAAACGGTTAGTACCATGATTTTGTTCAAAAATAGTCTGCAAATAATCCTTCGGTCTGTTAATTCTAAATA
>MHYJ01000115.1:1553-2529 GCA_001828445.1 Planctomycetes bacterium RBG_16_43_13 | reverse complement strand
AACATTTAGTTCATTGCAAAACTTCTTGAATTTATCAAGTTCTATGTATATATCTCCAGCACCCACTGGACATTTATCATCTTCCAGCCACCACAAATTATTCTCCTCCTAACCGTACACTAACTTCCCCACTCATCAGCTTGGGCAATAGTGTATCACGCAGGCTGGTGAGGGTGCGGATTTGATTGCAATTTAAAAGCATTTTTTCGAAATAAGGTCTTATCTTTTTCTCGAAAGACTGTATCTCCGATCCAGGCGGTATCTGAATCTTATGTTCTTTGAATGTTTTCGTAGTAATGGTATCGAAGACACTTCCGTAAGCTGCCGCCTGAAGTTCATCTACAGAATTGGCAACCAATAGGTAGGTGAAGAAATAGCAATCCTTATATTTTGGCTTGATGCCGTAATTTGACTGACTGAAAGCCATCTTCTCCGACAAGAGACAGTATTTTCCGACAGTACCCCTCGCGGAAATCACTGTTGCATATTTCGGTAGGACTTTTGTTGAACTCTTTTCCAAACCAAGCTCTGTGATTGCCTTTTCAGTTTCCGTTATAAAGCCCTTGTGGTTTGGTGTAATATCTTTTGCTGAAATCCATTTTATATTTCCATTCCAGAACTCTGTCGCTTCCGTTTTTGGAGTTCCACCGCCAACAAGCTCAATAACATCAAATAGGCTGGTAGTCTCCCACCCCTCCTCCGCCTTCTCCACAAACCACTGCCTGAACAGCGTCTCCGCCAATGCCTCTAAGGTTTTATTCTGGCGGTGCAGCAGGTCTATCTTGTCGTCCAGGCTGCTGAGGATGGAGGCGATGGATTTTTGTTCAGGGAGAGGAGGTAACTCAACTGAAATGTAATTAAATGTTTCTCGTGTAATTGTGTCAAAAACTGCACCATGCGTGTTATTTAGCAAAGAGGGAACATTATTTTTCAGCAGATAATATAGGTAATCATTGAATGTAAATTCCTGTTTAGC
>MHYJ01000115.1:1122-1394 GCA_001828445.1 Planctomycetes bacterium RBG_16_43_13 | reverse complement strand
CCGTATCAAAAACATATTTTCTTCCCGTATTAAAATCAGTAACAGAAAGCCACGGAATGTCACCATCCCAATATTCTGGAATTGTTGTTTTTGGAGTTCCACCTCCAACAATTTCCATAATGTCAGATAATTTATATTCCTTCCACTCTCTCATACCAGCCTTCCCAGCATTTCCACCGCGCCAGTATCCATTTTTGAAAATGCAAACCACTTTGAAGGTATCGCATGTTGCGATACCATAAATTCAGCCTCATCCTCTAAATCCTTATCCA
>MHYJ01000115.1:830-989 GCA_001828445.1 Planctomycetes bacterium RBG_16_43_13 | reverse complement strand
CGCCTTCAACGCATTAAACCTTTCCGCAAAATTGAAATCATCCTCATCATCAGGCAGGCCAATGTATCTTCCGGGTGTGAGTACATAGTTCAGTGCCTTTACTTCATCCAGTGTTGCCGACTTGCAGAAGCCCTGCACGTCTTTATATTCACCCTCTCC
>MHYJ01000115.1:501-620 GCA_001828445.1 Planctomycetes bacterium RBG_16_43_13 | reverse complement strand
ATCAATCAGATCATTTTCCACCATAGCCTTACGAATCTCACCCTCGTTGTTGGTCCTGGTGGTCAGGGCACCCTTTGCCAGTACAAAGCCTGCCTGTCCTGAAGGGGCCAGGTGATAAA
>MHYJ01000115.1:382-486 GCA_001828445.1 Planctomycetes bacterium RBG_16_43_13 | reverse complement strand
ATGCATAGTTGGCATTGGCCGGAGGCGGCGGGAGTTTTTTACCCAGCACACTCCAGCGGGCATCATTCTGTAATAACTCACCGCTCCAGTCGCTGTCATTAAAT
>MHYJ01000115.1:0-122 GCA_001828445.1 Planctomycetes bacterium RBG_16_43_13 | reverse complement strand
GCCGGAACCACAGCAGGGGTCAAGCACGCGGCCTTCATAAGGCTCCAGCATCTCAACCAGCAGCTTTACCACACTGCCGGGGGTGTAGAACTGCCCTCCCTTTTTGCCTTCTGCCAATGCAA
>MHYJ01000114.1:401-5744 GCA_001828445.1 Planctomycetes bacterium RBG_16_43_13 | reverse complement strand
TTATGTTCAAATATATAAATGGCGACTTGACATCTATCAAAAAAGGATAACAAATATGCCAAAAGACGAATTTGACCCAGAAGACCCGATGGAGTGGAATGCTATAGCACTTCCCGGCGATACTATGGACGCTATGGCGGAGTGCTTCATAGAGGAATTTGCTCGTATGGGTTATACGGATGAAATGCTATTAAAGATATTCAAGAATCCCTTCTACGTAGCGACACACAATGTCTATAAGGAAAAAGGCGAGGAGTATGTGAAGGGGTTAATAGAAAAGGTTAGAAAAGGAACCGGATATATAAATATTAAAATGGAGGTAACAAAATGAGCGAGGTCTATAATTGGCAGATTGGACGCAAGATGCACTACCCCTATGAGGAGAAGCATCCCAAATCGCAGTTCGCCTTTGTGTTCAACATCAATCGTTGTATAGCGTGTCAGACCTGCACGATGGCGTGTAAGTCCACATGGACATTCTCAAAGGGGCAGGAGTATATGTGGTGGAATAACGTGGAGACGAAACCGTATGGCGGATACCCACAGCACTGGGATGCGAAGATTCTATCTATGTTGGAGCAGGCAAATCCCGGCAAGCAGATGTGGAATAAATCATCTGGTAACGGCTCACAAAAACCATACGGCGAGTTTGGAGGAATGACCATATTCGAAGCCGCACAGAAGAATTTCTCATTAGACGGGCATCAGGTCGCACTGGGCTATATACCAACAGATGATGAGTGGCGCGCACCAAATATGGGTGAGGATACATCCACTGCATATAAAGGCGGTGAGTTGGGCTTGAGCACAGAAGGTGCTTCACTCCCAGAGCATAAGACGTGGTTTTTCTACCTCCAGAGGATATGTAATCACTGTGGTTATCCTGCCTGTTTAGCGGCTTGTCCACGTAAGGCAATATATAAACGTCCAGAGGATGGAATAGTCCTAATAGACCAGAATAGATGCCGCGGTTATAGGAAGTGCGTGGAGGCGTGTCCATACAAAAAGCCAATGTTCCGTGGGACGACGCGTGTCTCTGAAAAGTGCGTAGGATGTTATCCACGTATAGAGGGAACAGACCCTTTGACAGAAGGACAGCCAATGGAGACGCGTTGTATGACGGCTTGCGTAGGACAGATCCGACTGCAAGGGTTGGTTAAAATGAACGAAGACGGCTCTTGGGCAGAGGACAGATACAATCCGTTATATTATATGATTAAGGTGGCAAAGGTTGCTTTACCTCTATACCCACAATTTGGGACAGAGCCGAACGGCTATTACATACCGCCTCGCTGGGTGCCTCGTGAGTATCTGCATCAGATGTTCGGTCCCGGCGTGGATGCCGCAATAGACGCATACACTGCCCCGAATAGAGAACTTCTTGCTGTTCTACAGCTCTTTAGACGCAGTCAGAAAATCATATTCCGCTACGAGATAAAGGAAGGTCCAAAACTGTATGAGACCGAGATACGCGGCAAGAAGTTCGAGATGTATAATGATACCGTTATCGCATACGGCAAAGATAATAGGGAGATTTTCAGAACCACAGTAGAAGAGCCAATATATATACGTCCAGATAAACATATGAACTCTATTTAAGGATTTTTATATGATAGAAAACATCGAAATGCCGCTCGTGAGGTCGCACACATACAAACTGTTCTCACTCGCATTCCTAAAACCAGATGATGAGCTAAAGAATCTGCTGAAAAAAGGCGAGTTTCAGTTATCTATAGAGGATGCCTTCAAGAGATTGAATGTTTCCTCGTATAAACTAAACATATCTGGCGAAACGATAGATAATCTGGAAGAGACATACTATATGGTCTTTGGGCACAGCACGCCGAAGGAGTATCCGCCATACGAGACGGAGTATGGGGTATCGCACGTATTTATGCAATCGCAAGAATTAGCGGATATTTCCGGCTTCTATAAGGCATTTGGATTAGACATCTCAAAAAGCGCATTCGAGAGATTAGACCATATAACCGTAGAACTCGAGTTTATGGCATATCTAACGTTTAAGGAGGCACACGCCATTAGAGAAGGTAATCCTAAAAATATAGAATTATGCCGTGATGCGCAGAGGAAATTCTTCAAAGACCACATTGGTCGCTGGGTGCCTGCCTTCGCAAATCGCCTGAAGAAGGCGTTTGACACGACATTCTATACGCAGGTGGCTCAAGCACTAAAGGCATTCTTAGATGCGGAGGCAAACTTCCTCTCTGTAGACCCATCTCAGATGAGATATATAGATGCTATGCCCGTATCGTTCGCGCCGGAAGGGGATTGTTTCTCCTGCGGAGATGCTAATGTCTGTAATACATTTTTCAATCAAAAGGAGGTATAAAGGTATGAGAAAAATCAGCGTAGGTCTATGTTTGCTTTTAATAGTTTCCTGCACTAATAATCAATCATCTCAGCAGGGAACTACTCCTCAAAAGACCGCAGAAAAAGTAGCTAAAACAGGTAAAGAGCTCTTTGCTACGAACTGCGCCGTTTGCCACGGCAACGAGGGTAAAGGCGATGGGTTAGGTGCTACCTACTTATTCCCCAAGCCACGTGATTTTACGAAGGGGATGTATAAAGTCCGCACTACCTCAACAGGAGAACTTCCTACGGATAGCGACATCTTCAATGCAATTTCACACGGTATGCCCGGCTCTGCTATGCCGTCCTTCGCTGACCTTCCTGAAAGCGACAGACGGGAGATTATATCATATCTAAAAACATTAGCTGTAGTGCAGACGGAGGATGGCGAGAAGGTCAATCTCTTCGAACTCCGCGGTAACGTCCAACCAATTCAGGTAGGAACAGCAACGTCTGCAACAGCAGAAAATATAGCGAAAGGGAAGGCAGTTTATCAAAAGATGGAGTGCCTAAAATGCCACGGTGAACTTGGCAAAGGTGATGGAGCTTCCGCACCAGAACTAAAAGACGAATGGGGCTATCCCATACCGCCGAATAACTTTACACGCGGAATATATAAAGGCGGCGCTACTGCTAAGGACGTATATCTAAGATTTTCAACAGGTATGAACGGCACACCTATGCCATCTTTTGCAGAACAGTTGACGAACGAGGAGCGATGGAATTTAGTCCATTATGTCCAATCACTCCAGATGACGGGCAGACAGCCAATCGCACAACAGGCAAATGGTCAGTTAATTACTGCCTATAAGAAAAACGTCTTAACTTTATCTACTAATCCACAAGACAGTATATGGAACAACGTGAAAGGTGTAACGTTTCCGCTTATGCATCTCTGGCAGAAGAAGGAGGCAACCGACTTTGTGAAAGTAAAGACAATCCATAATGGCGATACAATAGCATTCCTTCTCGAGTGGGAAGACCTGAAGGTCAACGCCAATATGCTTCGTCCGCAGGATTATCCCGATGCCGCCGCCATTATGTTTGCCCTAACGACGCCAAGCGGACATTTTACTATGGGCACGAAGGAAGGACCTACAAATATCTGGCAATGGCGATTTGATAGGCAGATGGATTTGGCTAAATACGTAGATATAGAGACAATTTATCCAGGTATGGTAGCTGATGATTATCAACTCGAGACGACACACTATCCGAAGAAGGTTGAGAAGGCAGGACATCTACCTATAACATCAGCACCGTTACACAATCCTACATATCTTAGTGGCTGGGGGGCAGGGAATCCTATGTCCAATCCTGTTCGCACTACACCTGTCGAGGATTTGAATGCCGAGGGCTTTGGAACTCTTACCGCACAGCCACAGCAAGGACAGAACGTCCAAGGACGAGGAATATGGAATTCTGGAGGATGGAAAGTTGTTTTTATTAGGAAGATGAAGAGCGAGGATGCAAATGACAGAACTTTCTCATCAGGGAGTGAAATCCCACTTGCATTCGCAATCTGGGATGGAGAGAATGGTGACCGCGATGGACAAAAGGCAGTAACGTATTGGCAGAAACTTGCAGTGGAAAGGTAATTTTTTAATTAACGAAAGGGGGTTTGTATGAGGTTCGTAGAGAAATATGCAGGGGCAATCAGTGGTTCTCTAATGACATCAGCAATTGTTGGGGGTTTAGTTTTAGTGGCTGGTTTTGCCTGCGGGAAATCAGCATCAGACCAACCATCCGCTGTAACCAATAATAAGGGGCTGGAGCAGAAGGCACAGGATACCCCTGTTATGATGGGTGGCTCTGGCGGAACAGTTAGCGGAACCGTAAAATTTGACGGCACCCCGCCAGCACCAAAAAAGATAACACCCGACAAAGACCAGAGTGCCTGTGCACATGAAATTGTATCAGATAGTTTGTTAGTAGATGCTGACTCCAAAGGAATAAAGTGGGCGTTTGTAGAAGTCGTAAATAGCGGCAATTTCGCAGATGATGGTAAGACATCCTATGCCCTTGACCAAAAGGGATGCACGTTTTTACCTCACATATTAGTCGTGCCACCGAAGGCAGCCGTAGAACTGCATAACAGTGATGGAGTCCTACACAATGTGAAGTCCAGTTCAATGCTAAATAGTGCCTTTAACGAGGGCATCCCCGCAAATAGCAAGGTCTCAAAGAAATTTATGATGCCGGAGAAGATAAAGGTCTCCTGCGATGTCCACTCCTGGATGGGTGCATATATAATAGTAACTAAAAATGCCGGCTTCGCAGTTACAGACGAAAAGGGTAACTTTGAGATTAAGGACGTCCCAGTCGGTAAATATAAGATAAAGGTCTGGCACGAGGTATTAGGAACACAGGAAAAGGATATCGAGGTAAAGGATAACGAAAAAACAGACGCATCGTTCCAGCTAAAGGAAAAGTAATATACAGGTTATCACCCTCTTTTTTATAAGGATGAGAGTGCCCCTCTCATCCTTTTCGTTTTATGACAACTTCCATTGAAACCGTGAAACAAAAACTGTATTCTAATGCATCTATGATTATTTGTAAATTCGGCGGCTCAAGCGTTGGAGATGCCAAACGTATAAGAACGGTCTTCGACATAGTAAAGGGCTATCTACCCAAAAAGCCCGTTGTGGTCGTCTCTGCACACAAGGGTGTTACAGATGAGCTTATAAAGGTGGCAGAGTCAGCACTCGACGGGAAAAGCGGATTAGACGGAATAAGGCATCGCCACGCAACTATATTGAGCGAGCTGGGGCTACCAACAGGCATTATAGACGACAGGTTTGCCGAATTAGATACCCTGCTTAGAGGAATTACGATGGTGAAGGAACTTACACCTCGCACCCTCGACTACGTCCTCTCATTCGGCGAGCGGCTCTCATCCCGCATCATAGCCGCTTATTTTAACAAGGCAGGAATTCCCGCAGAACAGTATGATGCATTTGATATCGGAAT
>MHYJ01000114.1:0-380 GCA_001828445.1 Planctomycetes bacterium RBG_16_43_13 | reverse complement strand
CGGTGCAACCCCACTACCGGAGGCAGATGCACTAATAAAACAAAGCATAGAGAAGATAAAAAAACTTCCCATAGTTACAGGATACATTGGCAAAACCCGTTCCGGCGATGTTACCACACTCGGCAGAAATGGCAGCGACTATACTGCATCTATCATTGGAGCCGCTATCAACGCAGATGAAATACAAATCTGGACTGACGTGGATGGCGTGATGACTGCCGACCCATCTATAATTCCAGATGCCAAGCCACTCGACAATATGACCTTCGAAGAGGCAAGCGAACTCGCATACTACGGTGCGGAGGTTCTGCACCCTGCAACTATAGTTCCTGCTATCAAAAAAGGTATCCCAGTCAGGGTGCTAAATACATTTAGACCTG
>MHYJ01000113.1:2906-6485 GCA_001828445.1 Planctomycetes bacterium RBG_16_43_13 | reverse complement strand
TCTTATAATGTGTATAACTCTTTCGTCTATATACACTTCATATATTATTCTAAACGTCCCTTGTCTTACGGAGTAACACCCTTTTTTCTTACCCTTGAGTGATTTACCGCAAAATGGCTCTCGACATAAATTATCTATTGTCTCTCTAATTTTATAAAAGATTTTGGGATTTGCCTTCCAGAGATGTTTTATGTCCTTCTCTGCCTGTTGGTCAAATACTATTTCGTAGCTGCTACTTAAGCTCACCTTTTATTTTATCCCAGGGAATATATTTACCTTTTTTGAGGCGGTTGCGGGCTTGGGCAATTTCTCTATCTAATTTGGGCGTCTTCTTATACCCTGCCTCAACGAGAAGCTCCTCATAATCAGAGAAGGGAATAAGAACGACTGGCTCTTTAATCCAAATCGCCCCATTCGCCCTGATTGCTCTTACTGTCATAGTTCTATCATATCACAAAAATCATCCTTGTCAATACCATTTTGCACTTTTCACTTTGTATTTTGACTTTTTCATCTTTACCCCGTTAGAAAGCCCCACCGCTTGCGGTGGGGTCGTCCATTTCGTAGAAAGGGCGGGGTCTAAAGCCCCGTCCTTTCTAACGGGGTTTACTATGCCAAGCCGAGCGGGGGTGAGAGAGAGAAGGGGATATAAAAGGGGAGAGAGTCATTAAAGTATCATCCGCCCTTCCTCAGCTCCTTCATCTTCATCTCGAGCCACTGGCGAATCTTCTTGGCGAAGAGGGGGTGGAATGAGAGACCTACGTTTTTAGGAAAGTAGATGGGCTCTTTGTCGCCGTCCTTCACCTGCTCCATAGCGGAGAGGGATTTTAAGAGGTCGTCCACCTCGCCCTTCCCCATTATGTCGAGCATAACGGTGCCCCACGGGTCTGCCTTGAAAAATTCCACCGACTCATCTCCCTCGTCGTATCCCAAGTGCGTGGTGGCGAAGGCAGTGTCTATGGCGGATTGCTCATCATTCAGTTGTTTTTTATTCATAATGTTTATTCTCCTCCTTCTTTCTATGGCTCTTCTATCCCTAAGTCCTTACAAATTTTCTTCGCAAGCCAATCGTGAATCTCCCTGTGTCGAGGCACTGTAGAAGTCCTCTCCTCTTTTTTACTATAGTAGACCGTAGTTCTCTACCCTCTCTGATGAATGCACAGCCGTTTCTTTCGAGATGCCTTATCAGTTCTTTTCGCTTCAAGGGATGTCATTACTAAATACGTATGAGGATTGGCTCTCGAGCAACCACCCGCCCGCCGATTCTACTTTTAGAGATACAGCGATTTGCCTGTAATATCAATACTAATGCCTCTTTTAGATTTCGCCTGACTTCTGAAAGTGTCTTACCCTGCGTATTTACACCGGGTATCTCCTCTACGAAGCCAATATACCAATCCCCCATCTTTTTTATTACTGCTGTAAATCTATTTTGCATATGCATTACTCTTATCTCCTCTATTTTATTATATAGCAGTTATCTGCATTGTCAAGTGAAACACCGTTACTTTTTCCTCTTTCTCTTACCTTTCACTTTCGGCTCCTTCTCCCACGTCGCCTCGACCATCTTTACATTTGCATGCCTGTATTTCTTCGTCATTTTAGTTATATGGTCGGTTAATCGGCGAAGTAGTGCGAGGGCTTCCTTCGACATCTTCTCACCGGGATAGAGAACGAATTTGCGTTTGCCGCTATGACACCCTTTATTCTCGCGTTCACCTCGTCGGGGGAGTAGTATCACCGCCTCGCCTGAGAAGACGCTCTCCATCGGTGCGACCTCTTTATTAACTGCGGTTGCCAAGTCGGAAAAGACAAATATCTCACCAAAAGCCATATCGCTGAATTTTAGATTCTCCTGCTGGAATATTATCCCTGAGCATCTGATATAGTCAATCTTAAACGGGACTACCGTGATGTCTTTCGTGGAATAGTTCTCAATCGGTATGACGAGGTGGACGGTAGAGCTCATTCTATTACCTGCATATACCCCGGCGAGCCATATCCTGACCACTACGTCCGAATAGGTGCCCGAGGCGGGTAGCAGATGAAATTCGCCCTCTATGTATTTGCCCTTCTCATTGTATTTAGCCCAGATGATTATAGGGGCAGGCGGAGGGTCTTTGAGTATTTGCGGCTTCAGGCGGGGCCAGGACATTTTACAGGAGGCGGCGATGAGATTTTTCGCTATGAAGAGCGTGAACCACGATGTCTGTAGCCGCGTCCTGCGCGGGAAATACCAGGGCCAGCGGACAGACCGCTCTTTTGCTTTTAGGTGTGCCTCGTATTCAACGGCGGCAGCCCATCTACTGCGCCTATCTATATCGAAGCTATTAGCCGTCTTCGCTAACGAGGCGAATATGGACATATTCTCTTTTATCTTACGGGTAAGCGGTCTGACGATTGTCTTCGCCAGCCGACGCGCCCTCAGGAGCCCTTTAGCGACGTAGATGGTAATCGGCTCGCCGAGGATATACTTGCCATAGAGTGTGCTGTAGTTACTACCTTTCATAAAGTAGATTATAAGAAATAAACTTCAAATCTCAAGCATCAATTTCCAAATAAATTCCAAATTACAATATCCAAGTTCCAAACAGTTTGAAATCTGGTATTTGAGTATTGGTGCTTATTTGTGATTTGGTGCTTGTATTTTGTGATTTCATATCCTTCAAATCTTCTTATCTTCCATTTTTATCCCCAACTCTTTCAGGTGCTTCGCATCCGCAGGCGAGGGTGCCCCTGTCATAAGGCAGACCGTCTTCTGCGTCTTCGGGAATGCTATGACGTCGCGGATGCTGTCCAGCCCAAGCAACAACATAGCCATTCTATCCATTCCGAGTGCTATGCCGCCGTGTGGCGGGGCGCCGTATTCGAATGCCTCGAGGAGGAAGCTGAACTTCTCCTTTGCCGCGCTATCGCTTATGCCGAGCAGGGTAAAAATCCTCTGCTGGACGTCGCGTTTGTGGATACGGATACTGCCTCCGCCGAGTTCTACGCCGTTTAGGACGAGGTCGTATGCCTTCGCCTGAACCTCGAGCGGTTTCTCCTCGAGGAAGGAGATGTCCTCATCCTTCGGAGACGTGAATGCGTGGTGGCGCGCCTGAAGTTTCTTCTCCTCTTCGTTCCACTCGAATAGCGGGAAGTCCAGCACCCAGCAGAGTTTGTAGTCGTCGTTCTTGACGAGTTGCAACTTGTCTCTGAGATACGTCCGCAAATTCCCTAATGTCGTGGTGCAGAGCTCGTTCTTATCGGCGACGAATAATAATAAATCGCCTTCCTTTGCGGACATCAGTTTAGACACGTTGGATAGTTCCTGCTCCGATAGAAATTTGGCAGTCGGAGATGAGATCCTACCGCCTTCGACCTTGAACCATACTAAACCCTTCGCCCCCAAGCCCTGAACGTAGGTGGTGAGTTCGTCTATTTCTTTTCGTGAGAATTTTTCGCCGTTGGGAACTGCGATACCTTTTACCACTCCCCCGCCTTTTATGCAGTCGCCGAATACCTTGAAGACGCAATCCTTGACAACGTTTGAGATGTCCGCTAATTTCATACCGAACCTGACGTCCGGCTTATCAGTTC
>MHYJ01000113.1:0-2693 GCA_001828445.1 Planctomycetes bacterium RBG_16_43_13 | reverse complement strand
ATCAAAGCCGGAGACCATAAATAGTTGTTTGAATATCTGCGGCGACTCGGAGAGTGCGAAGAATTGCCCGTTGAATATACGGCTCGGGATGAGGAAGTTGCGGGCACCGCCGGGGGTATTCTTAATCATATATGGCGTCTCAATCTCAATGAAGCCGCACTTGTCGAAATATTCCCTTATCGTCTGAGTTATCTTGTGCCGCATAACGAAGTTTTTCTGCATACTGCGGCGGCGCAGGTCAAGGTAGCGATACTTCAGACGCAGGTCTATGGACACATTTACATCGTCCACTATCTCAAATGGCGGCGTCTTCGCCTCGTTAAGGATTTCGAGTTCCTGTGCCTCGAGTTCGATTTCGCCTGTGGAAAGTTCTTTATTTATTGTGCCTTCAGAGCGCCTCTTCACAACGCCTTTGACTGCAATGACGTATTCCTGCCTCAATGTGTTAGCAACATTGTAGGCATCTTTATCCCTGTCGGGGCTAAAAATGACCTGCGTCCTGCCGTAGCGGTCTCTGACATCTACGAATATCAGATTGCCGTGGTCGCGTCTGCCCTCAACCCAGCCGTTTAATATTACAACTTTATTCACGTCCGATGCCGTCAACTGTCCGCAATTGTGTGTTCGCTTTAGTATAAACATAAGCCCTCACTTTATAAGTATCCCTGCATATCCAACAACACTATCGTAGTCCCCACTCGTTTCACCACTCGTAGAATACCTGACTAATTCTGCATTCTTTGCACCCAAGACCTTACAGGCGGCGAGCATCGCTATAGCAGGTGCATAGCCGCACATTGTTATACCATATTTATTTATGACATTATATAGCCCCGCCTCGTCAAGCTTCTCAATCTCTTTTATCACCTTTGCATCTTTCTCTTTGGCAATATCGTGCGACTCGTAGTGGTTCATATCGCTGGATGCCACGAGCAGGACTTTCTTGCCATAGTCCTTTATCCTCTTTCCGAGCGAACTGCCGAATTGCTGTAACATTTTTAGCGGCAGGTCATCTTCCTTACGTTTAGCCACCATATCAGGTGCGAGGACTACAACCGCAATCGACACATTAGGATTTAGATATTGCAGAAACGGCAACTGCACCTCTGCGGCGTGCTCCCTTATGTGAGCGTCCTCATCCTCCTCAATGAGTTCATAAGACGATTTTATCATCTTGCATAATTTTTCACTAACCTTCACATCCCCCAACGGAGTATGCCACGAGCCACCCGACCAGAGCGAGAACGGCACGCCCATACCGGTATGATTAGGACAGAGGATTATAACCTCATCAGGTATATTGACCCGTGAATATACCTCGCCGGCTACTGCACCCGAATAGACATATCCTGCGTGGGGCGAGAGGACACCCAATGCATCCTCCTTTTTCACACTGCTCTTTATAAAATTACGGATAGTGTCCGTTAGCATATCTTTCTTCTCGGGATAAAAATACCCTGCGACTGCCTGCTCTCTATTCATATTTACTTCCTTACTGCCGAACGAACCTTGCGGGCTACTTTATCGCCTCGTTTATTTGCCCTCGTCTCTCCGCTCTTTACTACATATCCCATAATTTTATATGTTAGTTTTGCGGCTGTGAATTCGGAGAGGACATTATCCTGTAGCGGACAGAGTTCCATCACATCCGCACCTACGACATTTTTCTTGTATATAATCTCCCGCAGAATTTCCAGTGTATCATACCACATCAGCCCGCCTGGAACGGGCGTCCCTACACCGGGCATTATGCTGGGGTCTAAACCATCCAGGTCAATCGTTATATATACGTCATCTGATAATGTCTTAAGCACCGATGGTATAATCTCTTTCACACTTTTATATGAATGGGCGAAAAATGTTTTCACCCTACCGCTATTTATAATTTCCACTTCTTCAGGTGTGATACAACGTATTCCGACCTGCACGATGGGGGCATAGTCCAGAACCCTGCGTAGGGCGCAGGCGTGGTTATATATAGAGCCCTCATACTCATTACGCAAATCAGGGTGTGCGTCGATATGGAAGACGGACAACTTTGGATATTTCTTCGCATAAGGTATTATAGTTCCGGCAGTTACAGTATGTTCACCGCCGAGCGTTATTACAAATTTTCCTTTATCCAAGAAGCGTCTGGTGTAGTCAGATAATTCCCTTATGAATACAGCGGGGTCTTTGTTAATAGGAAACGGCGGGAGTGTATGAATGCCCACTTTATAAGTATCCTGCATCAACTCCTCATCCATCAACTCCACCTGACAGGAGGCATCTATCAATGCACCTGGACCGAAGCGGGTTCCTTTTTTATATGATGTTGTCTGCTCATACGGAACGGGCAGAACTACGAAGCGGGATTTATCCAACTCTGTATATTGGGGTTCAATCCCCATAAATGAGATGGCATTTATATTCGCATCACCTGACATATCTGCTGTTTTACATCACAAAAAATAAAAAGACATATAGGGCTTTTATGCTAACAAAACTATTACTTTTTGGCTACTAAAATTATGATATGTATCCCTACTGCTGTAGAACTATTCTACAAATGCGGCTGCCGCGATGACCGTCGTCCACATTCCGCCGACGCCGACTGCTGATTGCGTAACATTTGCGGTTCGGACGAATTTCCCGCTTATCTTCCAGAGCTCTTCCTTTTTATCCCACGTCGCACCTGTATCGTAGTCCAAGCC
>MHYJ01000112.1:23497-24408 GCA_001828445.1 Planctomycetes bacterium RBG_16_43_13 | reverse complement strand
TCAAACCATTGATTAATTGATCAACAACATTTTACCAACTAACCATTAGCTTGTTTGCACATGTACAGGATCAGAGATTCTCAGCCTTTTCAGGCTCCCCCAGTAGAAATATATTAAAGTATAAAATATCATAACAGCGGTATTGTGCAGTTGTCAACTCAGCAATTATCGGTGAACGAGGAAAAGATAATCAATCAGAGCTGGACTGCCATAATTTATGATAGGGAAGGTTCTAACCCGACTTTCGCAATTCGCTTTGCCTCCCAAACTATTTTAACTTTATGACTTGCATAAGTTAAGGATTCGAATACACTATAGGAGTTTTTGGACAAGATCGAGAACTAATTCTGAATTGACAGGAAATTTAACATTATACTTATTAATGTAACTTATTGAAATATAAATATAATTTATCAAGATAGCAGTAATCAGGCAAGCTGCCCCCATAAAATGCCTTAAAACAGTGTCGGAAAATTTGACAGTCCCTCCATTAAGAGTTTCGCAAGCTTTTAATAAGAAATGGGGCACAAGATAATTATCCAATATTATCAAATGGTTACAACTTAATATTCCGCACCTGTATTGGGTGGCATTTTCTTTGCATTATTTATAAAATTGTCATGCTGAATTTATTTCAGCATCTAATAAAATCAGCAGGTTATGAGACCCTGAAACAAGTTCAGAGGGTGACAGTAAAGGACTTTTTACGAGTTCATCAAAGAAAGGAGGTGTGAATTTTAATTTGTATCTAAATACATTAAGAGAAAAGATTAACACTCTGTGTAATTAAAATAATAAAACGGAGGAAAGGAGAGAAAATGCGTAGAAAAATAGGCGTACTTCTATTCATATGTACAGTGGTTTTTTTTATGGCTGGACAGGTGTGTGCAGAGGAAGGCCCATTTGTAAGT
>MHYJ01000112.1:11683-23457 GCA_001828445.1 Planctomycetes bacterium RBG_16_43_13 | reverse complement strand
ATCTCCCCTTGGCGCCTGAAATAGATTCAAGTTCTATTGGCACAGAAGCGCCAATACTTGGAGGCGTTGTTCAGGGTATACGGGATGTAGACGGACAGATAACATCAGAAGAAAATGATCCTTTAGTTCTGGATACCATAGGTCCTTTGGCAATGCCAGCTCCCATGTTAAACTTTGGCGGCATTGGTTATACCGGGGTAGCGCCACCGGATACGAATGGAGATGTTGGCCCCAGCCACTATATTCAGATAGTCAACTCAAAGTTCATCATCTTTAACAAGGCTGGTGGCATATTGGCAGGACCGAGTAACATTAACACTTTGTGGACCGGCTTTGGCGGGCGATGTGAGAGTGACAACGATGGCGACCCGATTGTCTTATATGATTCTTTGGCAAATCGGTGGCTGATCAGCCAGTTCGTTGCATTTTCTAATCAATGTATTGCTATCTCCCGCGGGCCCAATCCTGTTACTGACGGATGGTATTTATATGACTTCTCAACTGGCGGGATAGCAAACGATTATCCCAAGTTTGGTGTTTGGCCAGACGCTTATTATATGGGGAGCCAACGTGGTTATGGTTCTACATCAGATGCATGGGCATTTAACAGGACCAGGATGTTGAGTGGTCTTTCGGCCACATCCCAGAGGTTTGATACAGTAGGTCAGTTCATGCTGCCAAGTGATCTGGATGGTTCTACTCCGCCTCCAGCCGGGGCCCCGAATGTCTTTGCCAGACTTGTTGACGGAGCAGAATTTGGCGGACTTGATCGCCTGGAACTGCGCGCCTTCCATGTTGACTGGGTAACACCGGCAAACTCTACTTTTACTGCCCTGCCTAATTTAAACACGGCGGCATTTGACAGGAATTTATGTAGCGGTTATGACCTTATGGGGAATTGTATTCCGCAACTCGGCACAACGGTAAAACTTGAATCTTTAACCGCATGGTTGATGTACAGACTGCAGTACCGTAACTTTGGAGGTTATGAAACACTCGTGGTCAATCACACAGTAGATGCTGACACGAATCACGCCGGTATTCGCTGGTATGAACTCCGCAAGACCGGCGGTGTCTGGAGCATTTACCAGCAGGGGACCCACTCGCCTGATTCTACCCATCGCTGGATGGGCAGTGTGGCGATGGACGGTGACGGGAATATGGCATTGGGTTACAGTGTATCGAGCAGCGCCCTTTTGCCATCTATCAGATACACAGGAAGGCTCGCAAGTGATCCCCTTGGCACAATGCCACAGGGCGAAGCGACACTTTTCGCCGGTCTTGGTGTGCAGACGTGGACCTCCCGTTGGGGAGATTATAGCGCAATGAACGTCGACCCTGTGGATGATTGTACATTCTGGTACACTCAGGAGTATGTGGATGCTGCGGGCAATTGGCAGACCAGGATCGGCAATTTTAAATTTCCGGATTGTGGTGTAGAGCCACCTACTATCCTTGTTCACGATTGCGTCATTGCTGCCACACTGACCCCTTCTACCTTAGATGGGAGATGGACACTTGATTGTTCACATGGCAACATCACTAACAGCGGAACGCTGACAAATATAACATGTACGAATCCTGGCGCAGTTTGCTGGAAGATGGACCCTTATATTGATGTTATTGAGGTTGGTTACGAAAGCCATAGTGGTCATTACTTAGCTAACGGAAAATGGTTTGCATCAGGATACTATTTCAGTCCTGTAGTAGGGGATTTAAGCTCGGATGCACCGGGCAGTTTTCGTATGGGTCTTCATGGAACCCTTGACCCAACAGAAAATAGTATGGCTGGGCCTAATACTGTATTAGGTAGATAGAGCATATGAAAAAATTAAAATTTATTAAGGAGGAAAAGATGAAAACAAAAGCATGTTTAATAATGATTTTGTTGATAGGGCTCTTTCTCATGACTGCTTCAGCACAAGCACAAACAGTTTGCTGGAAATTGGATCCCTATATTGACAAGATCGAGGTTGGTTACGAGTCACATAGCGGTCATTACCTGGTTAACGGAAAATGGGTTGCATCAGGATTATATTTCCTTCCTGTAGTAGGGAGTTTAAGTTCGAATGCACCCGGTAATTTCAATATGGGGCTTCATGCTACCAATGACACAACCTATTTTGGAGGATATGATAACTGTGTGCTTGATGCGGAACTGAGTTCTACTACATTAAATGGGACCTGGAAAATTGATTGCGGTGGCGGGGGCTTGACCAATAGCGGAACATTAACTAAAATAACATGTCCCATCGCTGCATCTGAGGAGTCTGGCACTGCTGCCGGAGAGTAGGACAAACAGACTTATATTTAGAGAAGGGACGGTTTTTTTAAAGAAAACCGTCCCTTTTTTTAGTCGGTTACGAGACCATCATAATTGAATATGATTAAAAGATCCGGATCAATAAGCATTATAATCGGTATTGCAACTGTAGTTGTATTCGTGAACTGCTGTATGTTTGCAGTAAGAAATACTGATAGTTCGGCCATAGTCCAGAACAATAATGGCAATAATACAGACTACCTTATGCAGGAAAAGGACATTCTCACTGTTGCAGAAGTTCATAGTAACCGTGATGCCTATATTGAGAAAAATATACGAGTTCGGGGGAAAATTCTGGCACAGCCACATTATTCAACCGGACCGTGTTTTCCATCTGAACCTTGCCCTTCAATCATAGATATAACGCTTCACCTAATAGACCCTGATGATCCGGCTGATCATTATCCAATTACATCACTGGATTTATTTAAACATACTGCTGTTGGCACATTTGAACCCATGAAGTGCACTTTTACAGGTAAAGATAATTTTGACTGTCATCCATATATTCAAAATGCTATTGTCATAATTGAAGGGTCATTTATTAAGCACAAAATCCCTTATTTAACAGTAGGCACTTCAACCGGCGACCTTAAGGTTTTGAAATACAGTGATATATATATTTTTGTTCCCGGCGAAGAAAACTTAAAGAATACAAATCCATGTGGAACAGGAAAAACACCGGTTTATGAGAGTGATGGAATTTCTAAATGTGTTGACGTGTCTGGGATACCTGTCAGCGGCACTTGAAAAACTGAGCTATAACGATTGCGGGAAGGGAGAAGTTGTTGGTAAGGAAATTGTATTTAAAGAGAAATTATTACATATGGTTGTTTATAGGCGCGGTTATATTATCATATATGCCGTATACTGTCCTGGCAGCAGAAAGCGGAAAACCGGTTCAGAGACAGATAGTAAAAATTTATGTCCAGAACCAGGAGGATATAAATGAGTTAGCCGGTATTGCAGAACCATGGGAAGTGCACAAAGATTACATTATTATTGATGTCACGGAAGCGGAAATACAACAGATCCGTAAAAAGGGTTTCTCGGTAGAGGTATTGTTTGAAAGTATAAGGGACTTAGTGAATTACTATGGCGTACCTCAACCTCATGCGGGTACTGAAGGATTATACCACTCTTATGCTGAATTGAAGAACGACTTCTTACAGTTACAATCAGCATATCCTCAGATTGCCAGGGTTTACGATATCGGTGATAGCTGGGAAAAGACTCAAGGCATGGCAGACAGGGATATATTGGCTATTAAAATCAGTGATAATGTTGCACAGGAGGAGGATGAAGCGGAGATTCTGTTTATAGGTGAACATCATGCACGGGAGTGGATATCGGTGGAAGTGCCATTTTACCTTGCTAAGTATCTTGTAGAAAATTACAATACCGATCCTGTTGTCCGCTCATATGTTGACAATGGAGAAATATGGATAGTTCCTATGGTAAATCCTGACGGCCATCAGTACAGTATTGATGTGGACCGTATGTGGAGAAAAAACAGAAGGAACAACGGCGACGGGAGTTATGGTGTTGATATGAACAGGAACTACAGTTATATGTGGGGTGGTCCGGGATCAAGCGGCAACTCCTGGTCAGAGATCTATCGGGGCCCTTTCGCTTTTTCCGAACCGGAAACTCAGGCAGTGCGCAATTTAGCCTTAACGCATAATTTTCAGGCTATGTTGACATATCATAGTTACGGACAATTGATTTTATATCCATGGGGCTATACCTATAGTCCTGCTCCGGATAAACAGCTTTTGAGTTACATGACAACTCATATGGCAGACCTTATTAAGGGAGTAAACGGAAAGATCTATACCCCTCAGCAATCCTCAGATTTATATATTTCAAGCGGTACCACAGATGACTGGTTTTACGGTGAACTTGGGATATTCGGTTTCACGATAGAACTGAGACCGGAAGGTTATTATCCAGGTTTTATACTGCCTGAAACAGAAATCATCCCAACGTGGGAAGAAAACAAACCTGCGGCCCTGTATTTAATACAATGGAGCCAGTTGCCGGCAGATCCCTTGCCTGACATAAAAGCTAACGATCTGGACGGACCTGTTACTATAACTCAAGGCAGCACGATTTCATTAAAAGTTAATCTTAACGCCGGGCGCCAAAAAGGCATGTATGCAGACTGGTGGGCCCTGGCGAATACGCCTTTTGGCTGGTATCGATATAATTTAACCACTAATTCATGGCAGCCCGGAATGAGCGTGACGTACCAGGGGACTCTGTTTAATCTGGCACCATACGAGATACTGAATATCTCCGGATTACCGGTAGGGGCATATGCATTCTATTCCGGAGTTGATATGAACATGAACGGTTTAATAGATATAGGCAAGATATATTATGACCGTGTTGGGGTAAATATAACACCATATATATGGCCAGAGATTACTCGAAATATGATGCTAAAGAGTTCTCATTTTCCCACACATTGACACGGCTGACTCTTGCATTCTGATCATTAAGTTTTTTTGAGAGGGTCTCATACACCCAGCGTGCCATATTTTCTGCCGTGGGATTTATTGAGTTGAATGGCGGATTCTCATTGATATAAGTATGATCCAGAGTATCCAGAAGGCCCTGCGTCTCCTGCTTAAGCCTCCTGAAATCCATAGACATACCAATATCATCAAGATTACGGCTCTGCATCACAACCTCAATCTTCCAGTTGTGCCCGTGTATGTTCTTACAATTACCAGGGTAATTTCTAAGGCTGTGGGCTGCTGAGAATGTTGATATGACTTTAATCTCGTACATATTTGTTTTTGCCTGTAAGTGGTGGGCTGTGCCCACCCTACTCCTTAGGCTGTCATTACTCCGGTGTTGTTCCTCCCGGTTTAACTATATTCAGGAAATCTTTTTTGAAATCTCCGGTCTTACAATCTCCCCTAAAGCTCGTGGTAACCACCTCGCTGACATTCTGTGCTGGAAAGCGGGCCTTCATGCAATAGTGCTGGGCAACCATGTATACGCCGACTGCAACAGGACTGATGGTCTTATATAATACATCAGCTATCTCAGATGTAAGACTCTCCTGTACATGGAGCCGCGCAGATAATATGTGAACAAGCTTCCCTATGTTGGACAATCCCACAAACTCCTTGTCAGGGATATATCCTATAGATACAAAACCGGAGAATGGCAGAAGGTGGTCCTGGCATATTGATACAAACGGTATCTTATTTATGTAAATAGGGTCGGACGACACTGCAGCCTGGCGGGTGCTCAAGGCGCTCCAAGGGTCCTGCGTGTAACCTGAGAGAAGGACTTCAGACCATAACTTCTCAAGGTTATCTATCATCTTCTCTCCGGAATCTTTACTGATCCCAAGCTCCAGAGAGGCAATAAACTTAGTTAATCCTTCCCGCATCAGCTTGTTATTCATAGAGTCGTATAATAACACATTATAATGACTTTCTACAATTCAGATATTGAAAAGCACCTTGAACCAGCCGAAATCCCGCTCCTGTTTGCTGCTACTCCCTCTCTCTGGTAGGATTATAACATGGACAAAAAAAGTCATTACCTGATGTGCATTCCAACCTACTTTGCCATTGCCTATGAGATAAATCCATGGATGAATTTGAATAACCCTGCCGATACCGCATTGGCTCATAAACAGTGGGACAAATTGCATGAAGCCATCATTGACGCCGGGGCTGAAGTCTCGCTGATAGACCCTGTGGAGGGTCTGCCGGATATGGTTTTTACAGCCAATGCAGGCCTTGTCAAGGGTAAAAAGGTTATACTGAGCAACTTCATGCATAAGGAAAGACAGGGTGAGGAGATATATTATGAAAAATGGTTTACAGGACATGGGTATCAATGTTATTCAATACCTGACGGCTCTGCCTTTGAGGGTGCGGGGGACGCTGTATTTTATAAAGACCTGATGCTCCTTGGGCATGGATTCAGGACTGATATCAGCTCACACCGCCAAGTTGGGGAAATTATGGAGATGGGATACGTATCTCTTGAGCTTATTAATCATCACTTCTACCACTTAGACACATGTCTTCAGTATTTTGAGGACATCAATCTTATTATCTACGACCCTGGCGCATTCAGCCCGGAGAGCAGGAAAAAAATAGAAGGTCTGCCATCAGAGATACTTAGGTTATCTGAGGAAGATGCATTTTCATTTGTGTGTAATTCAATCTGCATAAATAAAAACCTGTTATTATATAATTGTACAGAGGCACTTGCTGACGAGCTAAAGAATAAAGGCATGGAGATAATGTCCATTGATGTATCAGAATTTATGAAATCAGGAGGGAGTGTGCGCTGTATGGTATTAGGTCTTTAACAATATTCAAACCATGAGGCTCACCGAATGTTAAATAAATTAACATAAGTCTTATTAATATATCCCTTTGAAATTAAAAGCTTTTCACTCATATCATCTCTCAAACATCATTATTGCTGCATTATGAGTCACCTGTTTTAGGAAAAAAGAATTAACAAAAATTGTTGAATATAGTATACGCTATTCATGATGCTGCCTATTTCATTATATAATCAATAGGTTATGAGAATTAGATAGATCGGCAGGTTTATTGCATATGACTTAAGTGTCTTCATGATGAAGACACTTATTTTGAGCGTAAATTCATGATGTTCTAATACTTGAGCAAAGTAATGGATACGATCGAAAGGAGGTGTCGTAAAGAATAGCATCTATGATCAAAAGTAGAAAGAACAGAGACGAAAATTATATCAGATTAAGATAACGAGAATGATGAAATCAAAGTTAAAGAAGGAGACAAAACTATGAGACATAAAAAGGGTTTTATAATATTACTACTTTCAATATGTATAGCTGGGTTCGCAGGGGTGGCCAATGCTGAAACTCCGGCAGCCGACAGAGACATTGGCAAGGGAAGACTCCAGGCATCACCTAATAATGAATCGAATCGGTCATTGTCTGCTGATGTGGTGCCAAATGCGGTCACCTATGTTGAGGACTTTGCCGACCCTCTGGGGGGGTGGACAGGCCGGTGGTTTTACCAAAACACCAATGCTGAAAATTTTTATACAGCAGGCGGTTCCAATTGCGATCCCGATTATCGTGGCAACCAGCCTGATGGGATATGGATATCAAATGATCGCGGCTGCAATACTTTGGTCGCCCAGAGCCCGGTCCGGATCAACTTTTTGAACCAGTTTGGCGACAATGCCACTTCTTTTTCACTGGATCAGTTTACATGTATTACTGGAGTGACGTTTAACATCTATGACAAGAATGGCGCGCTGGCTGCGTCAGACACGCTACCTTCAGATTGCTGGAACTGGACCAATTACAGTTATCCGTTAAGTAACGGTATCTCTGCATTTGAATATTCCTATACAGGGAGTCAGGTCGAGGGGAATACCTCTATCGACAATGTAACACTTGAGGTTGGTCCCTCCTGGAATATCTGCCTCAAGGATGTAGCCTATCCTACTACCTATGAGATGAATCTTGAGCCAGGCAATGTGTTGAGGGGACAGGCATTTTTCCCCAGTGCTGATTTCCCTGCTCCACTGACCGGATACTATAATAATTCTCAAAAGACCGCCTCCTTCAGCATCGGATATCTCGTCAGCAATGCCACACGTCATTACTGGATAGAGTTGCCTGCAAAGACAGGATACACATGGGGTATACTCGGCACTGATTCCAGCTTCTATGACGGACCTCGTGCGGCCACACTGGTCTCATGCGGGGCAGATTCAACCGGAGCCGGCGGAGGAGATGGAAGTGGGGCTCCTGAATGAGCTGAATAACTTTGAAATAGAGATGAAACTTTGAGACTCGAAATAAGGAGGAGATGAGATATGAAGGAAATAATCAATATGAAAAACAATAAATTATGTCTTTTGTTAATTGCATTTGCATTAATCTTTTTCGTTGGAGGCCGGGCCGGTGCGGTAGGACCGGGGTCTGGAGAGGGTAAATTCAAAGACCCGGCGGTCTTGAAACATGCCCAGGATAAGGGCTTTGTAGACATAGTCGTTCTCTTGAAAGACTATAAAAACTTCGAAGGGAAGGCCATCGCAGATGCCCCGGTTCAGATGATGGCAGCACAATCAGAGATTCATTCCAGGCAGCAGGCTGTGTTAAACAGACTTGACCCATCCCAGCTCATGCTAAAACACCGCTATGACAATATACTGGGATTCGCAGGCAGGGTTACGTACGGAGGATTACGCGTCCTGGCTGCCATGCCTGAGGTGGAGCTGATAGAAGAAGATGAGATCTTCGAGGCACACCTGGCACAGGGTATTGCCCTGATGAATGCATCCACTGTCCGTGCCACTCACAATGGGACAGGGGTATCTATAGCCATTGTGGATACCGGCATTGACTATACCCACTCCAAGCTTGGTGGTGCAGCATTCCCAAACACCAAGGTGATCGGTGGGTACGACCATGGAGACTCTGATGCGAATCCCATGGATTGCAATGGACATGGGACATCGGTTGCAGGGATCGCAGCCGGCACCCTGGCCGCGGGTCCTGGCGACTACATCGGCGGTGTGGCCCACAATGCAAAACTGTATGGCTTGAAGATTGTTTCCGGTTGTGCCGGAAGCGCCGCATGGTCAACCATTGCTGCAGCCTGGGACTGGGCCGTCACACACAAAAATGACAACCCCTCCAACCCTATCCTCGTTATCAATACGAGTTTTGGCGGTGGAAAGTATCTCTCGGCCTGTGATGCAACCTATCCCACGTTAGCCACCTCTGCCAACAATGCAGTGGCCAATGGCATTACCCTCTTTGCCTCATCCGGGAACGATGGCTACACCAATGGCCTGTCGTCTCCATCCTGCCTGACAAATGTGACATCCGTTGGGGCGGTCTATGATGCCAATTTAGGAGCCAAGTACTGGTCTCCATGCACCGATCTAACCACAGCGGCTGACAAGGTAACCTGCTACTCGAACAGCGCCAACTTCCTGGACATCCTGGCGCCAAGCAACGATGCCTACACCACCTCGGTCGGGGGCGGCTATACCTCAACTTTTGGTGGAACCTCTGCCGCATCTCCTTATTCGGCAGGCGCAGCAGGGATCCTGCAAAGTTATGCCAAGAGTACGACCGGCTCCTACTATACACCTGCAGTTCTGAAGTCGAAGATTGTGGATAACGGCGATCCAATTACGGATGCCAAGAATGGCATTACGAAACCTCGTGTGAATGTAGGTAACGCAGTGGGCGGTCCGAACTGGGCCCTTTGCCTTAAGGACGTCTTATATGACACGGAATACAGGATGAACCTCGAGGCAGGTGGAAGACTGCTCCGTGGACAGGCGCTTTACCCGGCTCCAGGCTTCCCTGCCCCGATCACGGGTCAGTACAATCCTGCTGCCAGAGAGGCAGCCTTTAGTGTGGACTATCTCGATCAAACAGGCTTACGCTTCTACAGGGTTGATATACCCGCAAAGACCGGTGAGAGCTGGGGGATACTTGACAGCGATTCCAGTTTTTATGACCCCCCACGTGCGGCCACGTTGACATCCTGTGGCGCGGATCCCGCAGGGCCTGTCAGTGGAGAATCAGGCGTTGCAAAATAAGATCATCCGAGGATAATGGGGAGATAACATGGTGTCTCCATCCCCATTATCCTCATCCTCAAAAAAGAAAGGGGGTGACAGAACGAAGCGTTAGGACACTTTCGAACAACGAGTAAGTTGTAAGTATAAAATCATGAAATGAAAACGGAGGGACGAACAATGAAAAGAAAATTTTTTATAGGCGCACTGGTTGTACTGATTGGTTTTTTCACCCTTTCCACCACGGCAATGGCGGGAACCTTATTGGGAAAGTATTGCTTCAAGATGGACACATTTCCAGACACATGGATCTGGCAGGTAGATAAAGTAGGAACTGCATACCAGGTTACAGGCTATAATTCGGTAGAGGGGTCTTCTATGGATGGAGGTGGCTCATCAGTCCCTTTTAACCCTGGCAAGGTTTATTTTACGATTAATGAGTATGGAGATTTTTATGTAGGAGGGGGTTTTGGCAATCACCATTTCATACTGGATCTTGCCACTTTGACTGGAATTTCCTATACAAGGTTTTCAGATATTACAGGGGCGGTAATTATAAGTTATCCGTCAGGGATCCCGATAAGTAAAATCGCATGCCCGGCGGATGCGGATACGACAATACCAGACGGTCCAAGAGCCAGCGGACAATAGGGCGATGGTTTCATACTTCAAGCCTCAAGACTCCCACTCTATAAGGAAGGATGAGAAAGGGGCAGTTATTTACACAAATGAAGTTCAATAGATTATTCATTGAGGCCCTTGCAAAAGTCGTCATACCCGTTACAACGGGAATCCAGAGGTTTTGTAACACATTTAAAAGACTGGATTCCCACTTTCGTGGGAATGACACACTCATCATTTTAAAGACTTTTGCAAGGGCATCTATTGTTCTTCTTATTTTCGTCACTTCAAGCGGTACCCTTTCTGTGTTCGCCTCCGGTAATGAGGCCCTGATAAAAGAGGCGGTTGCGGAAGAGGCCGGGCTGGAATGTGGGACTATCATGTCCCCAATTGATATTGAGATCGCAAAAAACAGGAGCTCTTATGAAAGCGGCAGTGAACTGTCATCCGTGACCATGGGAATCCTGGAGGCATTAAAAGCCCCGGTTGGAATACCCCTTGCGATACATGTGGTGAGATATTCGGATGGGACTGGAGGACTGGATAAAGACAGGTTAGGTCAGGCTGTTGCAGATACGAATGCGAACTATGCAAGTGTAAAAATGAGCTTTTTCATGGATGGTGGTATCCACTACATCAACAGTGATAAATACTATAGTATAGACAACATGGGTGAGGCCGATACTCTTAGAAACACTTATAACATCCCCAACAGGCTCAACATTTATTTCGTTAATTACGCCATGGGCTACTGCGGCTTTTCAGCATACTCGTGGTATGGGGTACAGGGGATCATAGTAGCCAATGGATGTGCTGGGCTGCCATCAAACCCCTCCACGGTTCCTCACGAGATAGGGCACTACTTTGACCTCTTTCACACCCATGAGCTCGTATATGGCATGGAGCTTGCTAATGGAACCAATTGCAGCACGGCTGGAGACTTACTGTGTGACACACCTGCTGACCCAAACCTCTACGGAAAGGTCAACACATTCTGTGAATATGCAGGGGGCGAGGTCGACCCGAATGGTGACCCCTATATCCCTGATACCTATAACCTTATGTCCTATTCTCAAAAGACATGCAGGGATTACTCATCGCCTGAACAGGCCAACAAAGAGATGAACACCCTTTTTTACTATCGGCCTGAGCTCCTTGTCCTGCCGGATATTAAGGCAAATAACCTTGATGGACCTGTTAATATAAGCGCCGGCTCTCCACTGACTGTCACTGTCTCCCTGGACTCTGGAGC
>MHYJ01000112.1:378-11662 GCA_001828445.1 Planctomycetes bacterium RBG_16_43_13 | reverse complement strand
GATTGCAGCCTTCGCTCCCAACGGCAATTATTGGTTCACACTTGCATCGGGGTGGGTACGCTCGTCCACTCCCATTCCTGTTGGAGGTTCTGCCAGTACTTTCCGGAATTTAAACCCATATGCTGTTCTCGATAATTATATCATTACTACCCCAGGCTCTTATCAGATAGGCATTGCCATAGACAGTAATGTCAATGGTATTCTGGATCTCCACTATTTGGACACGGTAAAGATTACGGTTCAGTAGGGTTATGTCAGTGAATGGTCATGCACCATGGACGTGTACTGGAGATATTCGGCCATCCAAACACGACATTTCCGACCTTTGATGCCCACTCATACTCACCGGCCTTGAATTGCACAGGGTCAAAATAATTGATCAGCAGATAGTCCCCTGAGGGGAGATAGCCCACGGTCCATTTAAAATTACAGGTCTTGACAATCTTCTCCTCATTACCACATTGCCATCCCCTGGCCCACTGCTCGGGTATCAATCCGCCGGCATGAGAGTACTTAACCACAAAGGCCAACGTATCCTGATTGTTTAAGAATTCGTACACTTCTGATTCGGGGTTTGCATAGGGGTCGTTCGTTGTCCAGGCATCTGTGACCGCAGGCTGCTGTTGTACTGCGTCTGCACTTGCCTGTCCACTGATCAGAGGGACAATCATCATCTCATACCCACAGGAATTAATACCCGCATTAGTAATCGCTGCTTCAGCATGCACAAGTTTGACACTGGATATGATAAAAAGAAAGATTACTACAATGGGAGCCACTTTTTTCATGGTCTTAACTCCTCGTATAAGGTGATTAATCACAATCTAACAGGCTGACACACTTTAGATCAATAATGCTTAATAGATAATTAAAGCAAAACACATGCCATTCAACCTACCCTTCATAACTCATTGATTATAAAGATTAACATTAATTCGTGCTTTTTTCTGCCATTCATGATGTTAAATTTCTTGTCGTAATTGTGGATTTTTTCAATGATTGCCAGGAGGCATTTATGGATGAGAATGATGGAAAAACATTTTGTTTCAAACAGATATGCGAACTATACTGATGTTAAAATTCTTATCTCTCATGACTTTTTTTACCCTTGTCAGATTTATGAAATTTTGATCTTGTACTTTCTAATCAGATACGAAAGTGTCTGGCGAGTGACACCAAGCTCCTCAGCGGCCTTGTAAATGATGCTTCCATGTTTTAGGAGGGTCTTCTGAATGACCCTTTTTTCTATGGATTTCCGGATAGATTGCAGTGTTATTGACTTGGACTCAGGTATATCAATGTTAACTGATGCCAGGTTCAAATCATTGACCGTTATCATCTCACCTTCAGCCATGATGATTGCCCGTTTGATAAAGTTTTCTAACTCCCGTACATTTCCAGGCCAGGAATACCCTTCTAACGCCCTGATCGCTTCAGGTGTAAACCCGGAAATATTCTTCTTGAATCTTCTTGAATAGCGGTAAAGAAAAATCCGTACCAGAAGGAGCAGGTCTTCTCCACGCGCCTTAAGAGGAGGCATGGAAATGGTAATTACACTCAGTCGATAAAAGAGGTCTTCCCGGAATTCGCCCTTTTTCACTGCCTCAATCAGATTTCTGTTGGTCGCAGCTATTACCCTTAAGTTGACATGAATGGCCCTTCGTCCTCCGATCCTTTCAATAACATTATCCTGTAAAAAACGAAGTAATTTTACCTGCAGTACTATACTCAATTCACCTATTTCATCCAGAAAAAGGGTACCCCGGTCAGCATGCTCGATCCTGCCCTTCCGCTGTATGCTGGCTCCAGTAAAAGCCCCTTTCTCATGTCCGAACAATTCACTCTCAACGAGATTTTCAGGGATTGCACAACAATTGATAACAGTAAATGGATGATCCCTGCGGGAACTCAGTGTGTGGATAGCCCTTGCTGCAAGCTCTTTTCCTGTACCGGAATCTCCAAGAATAAGTACCGGCACATCGGCAGCGGCAACCTTCCGGATTGACTTAAAGACCTGTTGCATGGCAGGGCTAGTCCCTATCATATCCTTCACCCCATTCATCGCGTCATGTTGCTTCAGCATGTAGTTTTCTTTTTCCAGTTGTGCAAGGTAGAAGGCCCTTCTCAAAGTAAATTCGGCATCGCCTTTATTAATTGGCTTTGTGAAATAGTCATATGCGCCTATTTCTATAGCCTTAAGTGCATCCCGTCTTTCTGTCTTTCCTGTTACGATAATTACCTTAATCGTGGGGTCGGTATCCAGAAGTTCCCTGAGGGTCTGGAGCCCTTCTACAGATTTTCCAGGAATTGGTGGCAGATCCAGATCCAGCATGACAACATGAGGATGCTCCATCTCGGCAATCTTCAGCGCTGATATACGATCTTTGGCCTCCAGGATCTGATATTCTCTGGAAAAGGACCACCGCATTTGTATGCGGAAGAAATCCTCGTCATCAACTATGAGTAGCTTTGGTTTGTCCTGAGAATCGGATGTTATTGCTGCGATGTCCATGATGCTATTTATCCTTTGGTGATAGCGCCATTATACCAGTTTACCTGCATCTTTTTCAGGTCAGTATCCATCAGGCCGTTACCCTTAAAGGTGAGCAAACTTTTGCCGGGTTTAACCACCTTGAACTTCAGGGTGACGATGTTCCCATCCCCGTTTTTTTTTGTAGTATTAGTTCCATGAAGGGATGCCCCGACAACAAGCCTGGAAGGGTTTCCTGGAATTAATTTGACCTTGCATATGTCTATCTTAAGCTCTTTGGCATCACATTTAAGAAATGCTCCCCATGTTTCCCCTTCAAACTGAAGAACATCCTTATCAAACTCAACATCAAATGCCGCAGCAAATACTGAGTCTGTCTGGTAGGCATCTATATCTACCGCTATCGTGTCTCCCTGGGACTGCTCCTGATTTTTTTTCATCAATATTGTGCCTGGTTCGACGGTATCCTTTTCCGGAGTAAATAGAACCTTCAGCTCTGTTGAATCCATGGCCTCAGGAGGTCCAGGATTATTGCTTCCAGAACCACAGGAGGCCAAAAACGGGATGGCTCCCAATAATAAGAAATAGATGATAAAGAAATTCCGCCATTTCATAGTTTTTCTCCTGTCTTGAACAAACTATATTAACGTGATTCGCCAAAGTGATATAGAAGGATCGAAAGATCATTTTCATCAACTTCACCGTTAGCGTCAATATCCGCACTCTCTCTCCACGATTCTTCCCCCGTCTTGCTGCCAAAGGCCCTCAGCAGTACCATCAGGTCATAACCATCAATACGCGTCCCTGATAACTCAGAGATCCCATCATCCATATCAAGCACACTGTCCATGTTGCTTGCCGTAAATTCTGCCTGAGTATCATTATCCACGTAGGTATTAGTGACATGTATTGTTACTGTATCCGTGTGCGTAAGATGACCGTCCGATACTGTAAGCTCAAAGGTAATGTCCTTGTCGCTAAAGACCAGCGGTGCAGTAAAGACGAGTTTTGGATTAGTCGTATCAGCCAATATCACTTTTGGGCCAGTGAGTCGGTCCCATGTGTATGTGATTTCATCCCCATTAATATCATACGACCCGCTCCCGTCAAGGGTTACCTCACTCCCCTCACCTACACTCTGTACAGCGCCGGCACGTGCAACAGGCGCTTCATTCACTGTATTGTTAACGGTCACTTCAACTGTATCCGGAGGAGATGGAAGTTCACCATCACTCACAATGAGCTCGAATGTCAGAATTGTTGTAGTCAACACCGTTGGACTTGTAAATGTGGGCCGTTTCGAAGCTGGATCACCAATGGCCACAAAAGGTCCTCCTGCTTGTTTCCACTTATATATCAACTGATGCCCGTTTGGATCTGATGATCCACTGCCGTCAAGTGTTACCAATACGCCCTCATTCACTGTTTGCTCAGGTCCGGCATCTGCCACAGGTGGCACATTGACAATTTTCTCTACGGGGGTTTTCTCAACCTTGATATTTACCTCATCCGTATCCTCGTGCAGACCATCGCTCACAGTTAAAATGAAAGTTAACACCTCAGTCTCAGCTACGGTTGGACTTGTAAATGTAGCCGTGGCTGCAGTTGGATTGCTGAGAGTCACTGAAGCACCAGGGGTCTGTTTCCAGGAGTATGTCAATTGATCTCCTCCATTAGGATCGGATGACCCACTCCCGTCCAGCGTCACCGTTACATTTTCATTGACGGTCTGGTCAGACCCGGCCCTCGCCACCGGTGCCTCATTAACCGTATTTTTTACGGTTACGACAACCGTATCCATAGACTTAAGCTGCCCGCTATCCATCACGGTTAACTCGAAAGTCAATTCCGTTTCAGCTACCACCGTAGGACTTGTAAATGTGGGCCGTTTCGAAGCTGGATCACCCATGGCCACAAAAGGTCCTCCTGCTTGTTTCCACTTATATATCAACTGATCCCCATTTGGATCTGATGAACCACTTCCATCCAGTGTCACCAGTACCCCCTCACCTACCGTCTGGTCAACACCGGCATGCGCTACAGGGGACTCATTGACTGTGTTATTTACTGTTACCTCTACTGTATCACTAGATTGTAGTTTTTCATCACTCACTATCAGTCTGAATATCAGTTTTGTTTTTGTGAATACTGTGGGGCTTGTAAAAGTCGGCTGGATTGCCTTGGGATTGCTCATGGTAACCAAAGGCCCTGCAGTCTGCTCCCACATAAAGTCCAGGGTGTCACCATCTGCATCGGATGACCCACTCTCATTCAGGGTTACAAGTATTCCCTCATCTGCCGTCTGGTCAAAACCGGCATTGGCCACCGGTGCATCGTTGATTGCATTTACTGTGATTAGCACGATGGCCGGGACGCTGTTCAGTATTCCGTCATTCACCTTGAAGGTGAATCCATCGGAACCGTTGAAGTTGCTGTTTGGCGTATAAACAACAGCGGGAGGGGCCCCAGTCAGCGATCCATTATTCGGTCCGATATCAACACTAAAGGTCAGGTTATCCCCATTGGGGTCACTTCCGGTCAACGTAATGGGTTTGGCAGTGTCCTCATCTGTTGTAACCGACTGCTGGTTCGTTACCGGCCTTCTGCTAAGGAGGAGATAGACCTCGCCTGCACCCTGCCTCCCATTACCTGGTCCATCAGCCATGGGTACTCCTGCAAGGATGTCTGCATAGCCATCACCATTGAGGTCTCCAAGGACTATAGATACCCCCAGACGGTCACCGGCCTCCGTCCCATAGAAAGTCAGGTTTGCCCGGTCATATTTGAGATCCCAAGCCTGCATTGGTAAAAAGCTATTGCTCCCGTATATCAGATAGATTTCTCCACCTTCTGATCTTCCGTTATCTGGTCCACCGGCATGCGGCGCAGTCACTATGATGTCATCAAGGTTGTCCCCGTTATAGTCTCCCATGGAGCTTGAGAATCCATTGATGATGAGATACTTATTGACAGTAACTGTGTTTGATCCCAGCTTATCACCGCTATCTGCCCCGAAAACAGTTAGGTTAACCAGGTCTATGGAAAGATCCAAGGTTGACGGAAGATCGTTCCTGCCATGGATCAGATAGACCTCCCCTGCATCTCCTCTCAGCTCATCAGGTCCATCGCCCATTGGCGCCGCAATTAAGAGATCCTCTATCCCATCCCCATTGAAATCCCCTGTTGCGGAGGTCGTCCCCAGGAGGTCGCCGGCATCCCTGCCATAGATAGTCAGATCAGCATCCTTACTCAGAAGATCCCAGGCAGGCTCGAGATCGGGTTTGCCCCTCCCATAGATAACATAGACCTCCCCTGCATCTGTTCTTGAGTTATCCGGACCATCCGCTTTGATTGCGCCAACCACGATGTCATCATACCCATCGCCGTCCAGATCCCCTGTAGAGACAGAACAGCCGCAATCATCCTCAGCATCTTTTCCATATAACGTAAAATCTGCAGGCGTGTCTGATAGATCCCAGTTATCAGACAACTTAAGATTTTCCTTCCCGTAGAAGAGATATACCTCGCCGGCATCGGTGCGTTTATCCTTCGGCCCGTCTCCATACCGTGATCCCACGATAATATCCCTGATCCCATCACCATCAATGTCACCTGTAGTTATGGAACACCCGATACGGTCTTCTTTGTCTTTACCATAAATAAAGGTTGTGTCTCCAGCTGGGGTGGCCAGATCTATCTCTCCTGAAAGCTCTCCATTTCCGTAGACAATGACGATATACCCTCTCTTTTCATTATAGCCAGAGGGGGCGCTGGCAAGGATGTCGTCATAGCCATCCCTGTTCACATCCGCAGAGGTGAGGGCAAAACCGAGGTGATCCAGATCTGATGCGCCATAAATGATAAGGTCTGTCCCTGCACTCAGGTCTATGGTTCCAGGCAGAGGGGTTTTCCCATACCGGACATAGATCCTGCCCGCGCCATTTCGTCCTGTATCAGAAGGGCCTCCTGCATCAGGAGCGCCGATCAGGATGTCATTATTGCCATCCCCGTCTATATCACCATAGGCCACTGAATATCCTGTTGTATCTCCTGCTTCTGCTCCATGGATGATCACCTCAGGAGGCTGTATCGAAAGATCAACTTCTTCCTTGATACCGGCTGCCCATACAGTTTCCCCAAGCAATCCAGTAACGGCAATGAAACTGAAGACTATCCACCTGTACATGAGTTTTTCCTGTCGTTTGAACATAAGAAGACCCTTTCCTGTTTTGTCTTATAATATGAAGCAATTTCTGTGCCCGCTTCTATTAATCCACAGAATCCCATGTTCTTATGTCTCATTCACCGTTTGCGTGCTGGAGTATCCAGACGTCATTCAAATAGGAACCTTCTGACAGGCCTCCAAAAACAATCAGTTGATTGGTCTCTGAAGCGCCTGCTGCTGTATGAAGCCCTCTTGCTTCCGGGTAAGAGACCGCAGAGGTATGATAAGTGACCTTCTGATACCAGGAAGATGAATCACCGGTTCCATTGGCATTATCCAGTACCCAGATATCATCAAGGGGCTCACCATCTGAATCGAGGCCGCCAAATATGGTCATCCTGTTGGTCGAAGGATCATATACCGCTGAATGCCCCTCCCTGGCCGGCACTGGTCCTCCTGTAACGTCCAGCGGGGTCCAGATGGATGGCGTCTCTCCAAGGCCATTCGCATTCGAGAGAATCCATACGTCAGAATATACCCCTTTGGCCGTTCTTCCCCCCATGATAATCATCGTGTTCGTACCGGCATCATATACCGCCGTATGCCCTGTCCGTTTGGCCGGGATACTCCCGGTATCCGGAGTGATCTTCTCCCAGGTGGGCGGCTCTACACCCGAGCCATCAGCATTTTTGAGTACCCAGACATCGTTAGATAGAGTGGTATCTTCCCCAGAGACACTCGCTCCCCCATAAATGATCACCCGGTTATTCTGTGTGTCATAGACCATGGAAAAGCCGATCCGGTGTTGAGGACGCTCTCCCTCATCAACCCAATCTTCCCATGCGGGATCTCCTCCATAGCCCCCGCTTGCATTGGTGAGAATCCACAGGCTGTCATCTTCTCCAACCATATCCCCATCCGGATCAATCCCGCCCAGGATGATCATCCGGCTATTTCCCTGGTTGTAAACCGCCCTGTGACCCGACCGTGCAGCCGGCGTATTCCCGGAGACAGCTATCTTCCGCCAGGAGGGTGTCTCCTCTGTGGAGATAACATGATCCAGTACCCACAGGTCAGCGAGTGTGCCACCATTCGTTTCACCCCCAAACACGATAAGCTGGTCGGCGCCTGAATCATAGACTGATGAATGTCCCTGTACCCCGGCCGGCCCCTTGCCAGATGCAGTCACCTGACCCCATTTAAATGGGGTCACATGGAGTGATGTCTGAAGAGTATTTTCCGACAGGTTGTGGCCAATCGTCAGTGTGTACTCTCCTGACGGGGTGTCATCCTCAGTACTCAGCGTCAGCAGGCTGCTTGCCGGAAGCAGGATGGGATTGGGAAAGAACGAGGCGGTGACCCCTTCAGGCAGGTCATCAAGGGTAAGGGTGAGTGACTTTGGAATCGGAATGCCGGAAATAGAGGATATACCGATGGTGTACCGGGCCCTGTCTCCCTGAATGATACTCCTCTCCTCAGGAGTTATTGTCCATAAGAAACTTGTCTCTACCGCCGTGCTGCTATTCTCATCCCCACATCCTGTCACGAAAAAGGATAGCAGAAGTAATATAGTAATCCATATCAAATTCATATTTTTTCGTCCTATTTTAGAAAAGAGGTTAAAGATAGCTTTTCACGAAACGAAGTATTATTCAGCACGCAATCACCATGATGATCTGATGTCAGACAACAGTAGGTTCTCTCAATCCTCCGGATGATACTCCGGAGGGACTCCTTATGGACATTTCCAAATGCATGATCCACAGTCGGACAGGGGGTGACATCACCCTGTGGTTTTATATAGACAAACAGACGTCCTGCCGTGCAGGTGGACATCTCGTCAGGGAATTCTATCCGAACAAAGGGCGGATCAAAGAGCTCCCGGACACGGTTCCTTTCCTCCTGAGTAAGTATCTCATCCCATCCGCACAACCATTTTCCCGATGCATAGGGGAAGAGGACCATGACATTAGAGACACCAAGGTCGCGCCCCATCTGGATCAGGCGTTTTAAATCTTTCAGACCATTTTTACTGACGTCATTTTTGGATACGTGTGTCCATATACTGGCAGATATACCTGAATCCACGAGGAGACGTATCCCTTCTACCGCTGTCTCAAAACAACCCTTATAATGACGGAATAGATCATGGCTTTGGCTATCCGGAAAATCAAGGGAAACATTGCACCGTTCGAGCCCCGCCCCCTTGAGCCGTTGCACATACTCTTTGCCAAGGAGTATGCCATTGGTGAAGATCGTGGTACCCAGTCCCAATCCATGAGCATCTCCAATGAGATCGGTCAGGTCATCCCGCATCAGGGGTTCACCACCAAAGTAAGAGACCCTGCGGACACCGAGAGAACGGGCGTCACGCAGGATTCTCTGGATCTCGGCCCGGCTCAGCTCATTCATCTTTTTATTAAGTTCCGAGCCTATCAGGCAGTGCTCACAACTGCACTGACAGTCGTAGGTAACCCCAATCCAGAGCTGCCTGAGACTACTGCGGATAAAGAGATGCTTCATCCTGTGAAGCATATAGGTATAAAGTGAATTTTGCTTCATATCAGATCCCATCCGAATCCCCATATGTAAAATACCATAGGGAAGGGTCTCTTACAGCATTCTCTAATGCGGCATGTGATTTGGCAAAATAATAGACGACAGGCACCTCCGCCCTGTTCCCCTCTCCTGAGAATCCCAGTTCGGTAATAACCTCATAGAGCGCTGTCGCTTTATTCACCCTGAACAGGGCGTAATCAACTCCTTCTTCAGATAACCGGCCTAATGCAGCCATCACAAGAGCCCTCAAGGCAGCGTCGTCTTCCCAGAGGCAGTCCACAATGACCCCCTCGACTGTTTCCTCCATCTCCCTTATTGTGTATACCAGATACCCGTTTACTTCCTCTCCTTTTCCAACTGCCACGACATGATACTCCTTTGATGGTACAGATAAATATCTCCAGCGCAGGTAAGGGAGGTCACGGACACACAATATCGGAAAATGCCCACATACCCTATTCCAGAGATCATCCACACACTGATCAAAGGTATAGCCGTCTATAACCCCGAGTTCATGTTGCTGTCGTGAAAGGGAGATGGAATAATATTTGGACGATGCCTTCTGGATGGTCTTTTCCAGCGAGGCAGGAAGATGTTTGAATCTGTATTTAAAAGACTGCCGCAGGTTCAACCGGTAGCTTAGCTCGGAGAGCTTGAAGAGATCGGCATATTTCAATATCCTCTTCCCAACCACATATGCCTGGCGGTTCGGGAAACCAAAACCTCCGATATAGCCCCTTTCCAGGTAGACATCTTCATGCCTCCTCGACATCTCTACAAGAACTTTCGTCCCCCTATAATCCGGATGGACAAAAGTATCCACGGGCTGGACCACCATGATGCGTTCACCCATACAATGCAAGATCATCGGAATAGAGGCGTAATGGCCTACGATTTTTCCTGCTGCCTCTGCAACAATAATCAGATTCAGGTCACTGACAGGGCTTCGTTTGAATTTCCATTCCCATTCCTGCAAGGAACGCTTTTCATTGAAAATCTCGTTGAAGTGATCGTTTATCTGAATCTCATCGCCTTCTTTGTAACATCTGATAAAGTAGTCAGTCTTCATGGCGCAGTCCTTCCTGATACCAACGGCCTCTTTTGCCTCTTTAATGTGCATTGCTCCATTGGAAATTCATTGAAAAACTCGACTGGAGATGCGTCTATTCTTGTCTGCCCTGATTCATCTGCATCCTCAACTTCAACAAAGTAGGCCCACTCCTTATCAAGAGGTACATCCACTGTTATTAACCATACGTCATTGTCCCTTACCATTGACCTGTACTTCCATGAATTTACCTGCTCGAGGTCATTCCATGCCCGGTTCGTAGAAGAGGCGTACCATAATGTTACTTTAGGGCTATTATGATAGTTTTCCAAAAAAGCGCTGATTTTTAACTCACTTGATGTAATATGTTCTGTCTTAACATCAACCACCTTGATCCAATCTGACGGGTTAATCAATTCTTTGATAGAAGCCCTCCACATATACTCAAACCTGGGGTCAACCTTAGAGGTCCAATAGGCATCATCATCCGCAGTGGAATCTATGGTACGAAACCCCCTCCATTCTCTTTTCAGTCCCTTTAGAAAAGAACTATCCGCGCCCAGGGGAAATTGGCAGTCGTGGTGACCTGGAGAGGTCACATCCGATGATACAACAAAGAATTGGGGAAATAAGAGGTCTTGCTGCACGGAGATATCGTAAATATTATTGAAAATCTGCCCAGTTTCAGTATTCAGGATCCAGTCTCTCATGTCCAACCTATCTTCAACAGTAAAACCACTTGTACATTCTGTTGCCTCATTACAACCCCAATCAGTAATATACCTTTCCGTACCTGCTATGTAATCCTGTAACTGAATGTTTATTGGGACAGATACCTTTACCCGATCATCGACCATAGCCTGAAGCCAATTGGCAAATCCTTGTTTTGAGCCGCCATGTGCAATAACACCTTTATTGAGATGACCCCCTTCTGCCTCCAACAGACGCTGCATTAAAGTGATTGCCATCAAGTTCTCTCTTATATACGAATAAAGAAGAAGCAGCCGCATGTTTTCAACAG
>MHYJ01000112.1:0-348 GCA_001828445.1 Planctomycetes bacterium RBG_16_43_13 | reverse complement strand
CCGATGCACTCATGAGTTCATTCGCTCCATTATACCCCCGACCGAGCCAAAGCGTGTCATAGTTGGCATGGATAATAACCGGTATGCCCTCCTCGATAGCCGGTTTTACAAAAATCTTTTCATGATCAACATCTATATTGTTAAACTCCTTTTCTGTCTGCAATGCTATCATCGCTCCATAACCGACATTAGGCAGCTCAGGATATCCAGGGGGGATGTACAACTTAACAGGATGAGTTACACTCAGTGAAACTGTATTATCTATTCTCCCATTATCCAGGTCATCCTTGCTAATCGTTTCCCACGTCCCACTGATAAAATTCCCTTCCAAGAGCAGCGTCCCATCTT
>MHYJ01000111.1:4899-5104 GCA_001828445.1 Planctomycetes bacterium RBG_16_43_13 | reverse complement strand
CTTCGTCGGCGGAACGGCACTATATTATAAGGCACTCACCTACGGCATTTTCGAGGGCGTCTCTGCTGATTTGTCTATAAGAAACGAGCTTTTGGAACTCGCCACAGAAAAAGGCGCTACCTATCTGCACAACGAACTTGCCAAAATAGACCCAAAATCAGCAAGTAAAATACACCCTAATGACCTGCGTAGAATCGTGCGGGCA
>MHYJ01000111.1:0-4673 GCA_001828445.1 Planctomycetes bacterium RBG_16_43_13 | reverse complement strand
AATCGACTACCTCAACGGCTTAGGAACACCCGAAGACGCCAAGCAAAAGATAATCGCTGATACTAATGCCTTCGCCCGTCGCCAGATGACGTGGTTTAGGAGTTTTAAAGAGGCGAGACGTCTTGATGTAAAAGAAGGCGATACCTCCCAAAAGATAGCGGATAAGATAATATCTACGTTTAAGCAGATAGAATAGCCATTTTCTAGAGGAGACCCTATTAAGTCCCTTTAAATCAATGACTTACAGTGTTTGTTACTTGAGTAACAAAATTACCTCAAAATCGCAGAAACTGATGTAAGTGCCTTTGCTACAGGAACTTATACAAGATTTGATATCTATTCAAAACCTATTGAATCGCTCTAAATTACCCTTAGAAGCGGTAGAAATGCGTGTAGCAGTCGATTTTGGGTGTCAAAAGTGGGGAAACCTATCCTGCAATGCATGGGATGCATTGCTTCAAAGCAAATGGTATCCTCGTAGGGTTTACCATATTCCAATGCATTGGATGCATTGCCAGACGCATTTACGGGGCATTCGAAAGGAGGAATCCTACTCATTTCGCTTTAGCCCGCTTCCCCCACCCAAAGGCATCAGGACCGTGCCCTTAAATATAACGGTATCCATAGTAGGTTGTTGAATCGTAACAGTTGGGGCAGGCCCTGCACCACCTAAAACACCACCTATCCGTGTTTGGAAACTTTCCATCTTACGCACTGTGGTCAGGAAAGCCCTCACCTCAAGAACAGCATTGCGACCCTCCATCTCTGTTATTGTGTCCCAATATTTATCACTATATGCCTTTGCGTCTGCTAACCAGGGCTTTACATCTTGTAAGTTATTCTTATCTGCGATAGCGGTCGCCTTTTCGTATGCTTCGGCACGTGTCTTAGAATTGCGAGCCCCTAACTTATTCGCTTCTTTCTGGAATTCAGAATACGCCTTCTTAATCCTTTCATCCTCTTCGTCATTTTTCTTGCGGACTTCATAGTCCTCCTTCTTAAACCACATCCCTTTATACTTTACATAACCCTGCGCTATTTTTGCCTCATCCTCCGTCATCCACTTCCCTTCATACTTTACGTAGCCGAGTTCTTTGCGAGCATCCTCGTGGTCAGGGTTTATTTTAAGAACCGTTTCGAACTCCCTATCAGCTTGAGTAGGAAGTTTCTTCTCCTTACACCAGATAGCCAACTGATAATGCCCCTCTAAATCATCCGTCCTCAACGCCACCGATTTGTTGAGATACGTCTCATACGCCGTCTCTTTCTTTTCTATAGAGACAACCTTGTCTTTACTTATAGTTGTAGTACCGATAGCACCCTCCACCTTCAACTCCGAACCAAGGTCTGTAACCCTCCCCTCAACCTTCCCGCCCGTCCTAAGATGAACTACATCAGCATAGAGATTGATAACAACAATCTGAAGTAGGAGTAATATTACACTTACCTTTTTCACAGTTATACCTATCGAAAAAACTTCATTTGCTTTATCCCCCATTATCTCCATTTAGTTTTCTTAGATCTGCAAGTAATTTTTGTAGCTGTTTATGTAGGTCTGCAGAGCCCACTACAGTCAAGAAATCACTTTCAGATTTTATAACATTGCTTTCTTTAGAGAAATCCTTAATAGTGCTCTTTATAAACACAACCAGCTTGCCTACGCTACATTGCAGATTAGTTCGTATATCTCTTACATCATACATTTTAGTAGTTACTTTCTCTACGGCTGACGTAGAATTGTCTTTAATCTGCTCGTCTCTCCGTGCGGTATCACCCGGCATAGGATCCTTTTCCTCGGTTAGTATTTTCGCAACAGAGAACGCTTCATCAATCTTCTCTATAGCAACAGTTGCTATATGTTTGTCGCCTCTTAAAATAGTAAACTCATCACCTCTTTTAACATTATCTTTTTCCCCTACATCCAACATTATTACATTCAGCTTGGCCGACGCAGACAAAACCTTAGCTTCAATCTGCTCATCTTTCAATTGTTTGCCCTGCTGTGTGCAGGATTGACTTACGAGGACACCTGTCAGCATCACCACCGTAACCAAAAGTATCTTCTTCATACTTTATCCTCCTTTCGTAGAAAAACAAATTAAACTACATATCATATAGACGTTAAAAACACCCATAATATTGCATCTGTGTAAATATTTTTCCATTCAAATAGCTACAACTTCCCATTCCGCATTTTCACCTGCACTGTCACTCCTAAGTGAGAGAGCAATCCTGTTATCCAATTTCTTGGCACTAAGTTTTATCACTAAATAATCCCTATCCCATCTCTCTGCATTATACATCCCGGTGTCCCAAATAGCAACTATCCCCCTATCGCCGCTAATATCACCTTCATAGTCGAGATAAATCCTACGGTGGTCGAAGTTCTGCACAGCTAACTGCGGTTTGGAGAAGTCCACATTCTCCAAACGCCACGTCTTCAACTTCTCCGCCCCCTCCACCTCAAGCATAAAGTCGTAGTGGAACTTCTCGTCCCGTAAGGTATGCTTGGATATAGTAAAACGAGGCATATAATCGACTGACCATTATGTTATCCTATTCTTTTAGCTCTTTCAAATATTTCGTTGACCACTCCTGCTCTTCTTTTTTGACTTCATCCCATTTCTTAGTGGTTGCGGTTTCCAATGCCTCTCTATATGTTTTGCCTTTAACAACCCAAACCTTACTAAACTCGTGAACCTTGTCAACACCGTAGTTTACCTCCATATATTTGAATAGTAACCATCCCCTCGGATAGCCATCAAATAGAGAGATATTCTCATCAATAGCAGGAACCTTTCTATTTATGAAACGGTCTCTATAAGACAGCACCTTTACCATATCGTCTTCCACGTATGTCGCCATCCCTTCTGAAAGCCAGTCGGGTTTTATTCCGCTCTTGATAACGCTTTGGAAGACGTGTGTTAGCTCGTGAACAATCGCTCTCCTCGGATCTGTTGCAGATGCACCCTTAATACCGCTCCTTTCAACCCTCTCATATATCTGTATTGCCTGCCCCATATCATAGACAGAGAATTCTATGTGCCCGCGAACGTCCTTACCAATCCTGATTGAGCCACCCTGGGCAGGCGCCCCTATCTTCTCCTTTATAAGCACATTAATAGGCACACTTTCCTTAAATAGCCCCACCTTACCGTCTATCTTCTGAAATGCCTCCACCCATATATCCTTGCCCAAGACAAGTTGGATAACCTTCTTGTCATAACCGCCCTTATCAAGATACTTCTTATATTCCTTCTCGCTTGGGAACTTAACCAACTCAAATGCCTTCTTGTATTTCTCTGCGATATTGGAATTGCCGTCTGCTTTATTATCCTGTGCTGTTACTAATGCACAGAGAATTATCAGAATAATATGGATATAAACAATCTTGGTCATTAAGATAAAGACGTATTAAAGGAGTGAAATCTTTTAATCAGAGTTTACTCAATCCCATACTGCTTTAGCTTCCTATACAATGTCCGCTGGCCTATACCAAGGAGTGTCGCTGCCTTCTCGCGGTTGCCATCCGTCTTCGCCAATGCCTTCTTAATCAACTCCACCTCCGCCTGGTCTATGGAGACGATAGCAGTCGAATCCGCTGAGGGAGGCAGTAGCAACTCGTCCGATTGCGTTATGTGATTTGGTATATCGTCCACATCCAGCACCTCGTCTCGGGACATCACTATCATACTCTCTATACAGTTTCTTAATTCACGCACATTCCCGGGCCAGGTATATTCCGATAGCTCCCTCCGCGCCTCTGACGTTATGGAAGATATCCGCTTCTTGTGCAGTTGCGAGAGTTCCTGCACAAACGAACTTATCAGTAGCGGTATATCCTCCCTCCGCTCCCGAAGCGGCGGTATATCTATTGTAACCACCTTGAGCCGAAAATATAGGTCATCCCTGAACTTACCTTCTCTTACAAGTTTATCTAAGTGTTTATTCGTCGCCGCTATCAGCCGAACGTCCACCTTTATGGCGTCGTTACTGCCGACCCTGAATATCTCGCCATATTCTATTACACGTAGGAGTTTTATCTGTGTAGAAATCGGCATATCGCCTATCTCATCAAGAAATAGCGTCCCGCCGTTGGCAAACTCGAAACGTCCCTTTCGCTGATACAACGCCCCAGTAAAAGCACCCTTCTCGTGTCCGAATAGTTCGCTCTCAAGCACACTATCCGATAGAGACGCACAGTTTAGAGGGACGAAATGGTTGCCGCGGCGGCTGCTATTATTGTGTATCGCATGTGCCAGAAGTTCCTTCCCCGTCCCACTCTCTCCTTCTATAAGAATTGTAGCTGATGTATTCGACACTTGCTGTAAAGTGCTGAGGATTTTCTGTATCGCATTAGAATTGCCTATAATCCCTTCAAACCCGTATTTTCTGTCAAGCTGTTTGCGCAGTTCTACATTGCCCCTTGTAAGTGCCTGCTTCTCAGCCCACTTGTTAATCTTCGCCTGAAGAAGCCGCATATCGGCTGTCTTCTCAAGATAGTCAAATGCCCCTGCGTTGAGCGCCTCCACTGCCTTCTCGGGCGATTTATAACTCGTAATCACAATGACCTCACTCTCAGGCGAGGCACTCTTGGCATTCTTCGTAACGTCCAGCCCAACATCTTCACCCGTAGCAAGGTCTGCTATGATTATATTGTAATCCTTACTCCT
>MHYJ01000110.1:10302-10561 GCA_001828445.1 Planctomycetes bacterium RBG_16_43_13 | reverse complement strand
GATGACCAGGACATTCTATCACACCTTTTGCCTTCTCATCAAACTTCTTTCCATTTTCATTCCATTCTGAGAAAGTAAAGCTCTCCAGGGTAAGTTCAACTTTGTATTTGCCATTAGCAGAGGTACCTCCTGTTGCACTTGGTCCACAATCATAATTTGCAAATATGACGGGAACTGAGCTAAGTAGAATCGAAACTACAAGGAACGTTATTACCTTCAACCTCATATCCTGTCTCCTTTCTAAAAAATATAAACCAAC
>MHYJ01000110.1:10066-10208 GCA_001828445.1 Planctomycetes bacterium RBG_16_43_13 | reverse complement strand
GTGAAGAATTTACTGTCTAATTACGAGAAAGTTTATAATAGCGAATATTTCTAACGGGGTAACGATTGTGGGGAATCTTCCAATTCAGACATCAACCTCTTTCTCACTGGCTCAAAGTTCGTCTTGAAGAACCGAGCCGCCT
>MHYJ01000110.1:512-9423 GCA_001828445.1 Planctomycetes bacterium RBG_16_43_13 | reverse complement strand
GTGGGTTCTCTCAGTCGGCAGTGCCAAATCGACACCCACAAGTATGATTGGATTCGCCCCAGTCGCCCTTGCGAGGAAGAATGATATATGTGCGACGGATAAACCCTTCGACAGTTCACCCTTCTCGCCTATAAACTTTTTTAGCCATCCCGAGAGAGGGACGATGGTCTCGAATACAATCTTGTCTCCTTTATATGATGCAACTGCGGCGTAGGAACTGTCGGGGTCGTAGAGAAGGGCGACGTCGCGGAGTGCGTCCTCATACTGAGGCAGGTCGAAAAACACCTTCGCATCCTCAAGCATATCAAGTGCGGCAGTGAACTCGGGCTTTATACCGTTGTCGAGCAGAAGCTTTAAGACCTTACCGACACATATTATGAACACCTTGCCTTTGATGGTCTTGAGAAGTGAGACGGCATTATTTAGAGAAGGGCCCGCCGCTACAACTATGGCAGGTATGTCCTTTAGCCGATTCTCAAGACATCTAACACCTGCGGATTTCACTATGTCAGGAATATTGTTTATTATATTACGTTCGAGCGTTTCGCCGTGCTTTAGCAAAGTTACGAGTTCCACGCGCCGCCTATTCACTGCGGAGGACATCTCGTTATTTACATTCTTGTAGAATTCCGGCAGTAGACGAACAGAGGGGGCGTGTGTTATAATAGTTATATTCTCCACCTCGGAGTCGTTTAGGAAATTCTTCACCCAGTCGAGGAAGAGGGGCCAGTCCGCAGATACGAACTGCCCTTTACTCTGCCCTACGAATATACGGGTTTTGGGGCGGGAGAGCAGGGCAGACAAATCCACATACTCCATAGCCGCTCGGAAGATATCCTCGCGCGCCTCTATAATCGTGAGCCACTTGTCCTGTTTAATCCTGTTCAGCAGTTCGAGGGCGTGATAGCCGAAGCCGAAACCGGCAATGGTGTATGAGTCGGTATTGGCAAGGTCTTTGGTTTCAACGAACCGCCTCGCCTCTGTTACGGGGTCATATAGGGAGTGGAGAGATACTTCTATGCCGTCATAACTTATTGTCTTTAGGGTAGGCACACCAACAGGTGACTCTAAAATCTTGATAGTGCCGTTTTCAGAGACGGCGGGGACGCTCTTTATCCTCTCTGTCAGCCCTTTATCAACGTGCGAAAGGTAGAGGAGGGTCTTTTCCAGATGCTTCATAGCTTAGGAATGTAAATTCCCGTTCTGCCCGCCTTCTTTTACAACCTTAATTATATTATCAATCACACTATACCAATCATAGACGAGGGGCTTCAGTTCGTATTCTGCGATATCGCCCATAGAGACGATGTCTTGCTTCGTAAATGCACCTGCAAACTTATTCAGCAGGGCGGTCAATTTCTGTAGGCGGTCATTTATGGATGTGCCGTCCACCACTATAGAGCCAAAATTTATATTTGTAATTATTCCTATACCTGTTATCCCACTGAAGAACGCCCTCCAGCCGAGGAATGAAGAATGTAACTTTTCAAGGGCACTCTTCAGATTGCCGGAGTGGATGTGCATAGCCGCCTCTGTGTGTATCTTGTCTAAATTGTCGAGGTGTGGCTTTAGCTCCTGCAATATGGAGACCGAGAATTCGTGCGGCTCTGCGGTCTTTACATCAAGGATTTTAAATTCGGCTACCATCTTTAGGGATAGCTCCGCCTGCCTTTCAGGGGAGAGTTGCTCACCGTCGAGTTCGAGAGATGTGATGACACGTTTTCTGTCCGTTGCGTGTTTCCTTATGACATCGATTACGGAGAGGAGATTCTGGCTACCGATAATATCTATAACACCCTTCCTGCCGTCCACCACCACTTCCATAAAAAGAGATATTAAACATTATATTTTGTTCTGTCAATATATAAATATTTTAGCCATTATAGCAATTTTTCCTTGACATTTATATTGACATTATGATATCTATATGATATTACTTTGATATATAACCATAAAGGAGGTGATTTATATGATGGTTTGCAGGTAAAGAATTAGAAGAGTTTTTTTGTAACTGTATATTATATTTCTGTTCTTAAAGGAGGGATAAAAATGACTAAGGAGAAAGAAGTTAAAGTAAAGAATGGTTGGGGGATGTTGCCAACTGTTCTATTATTGCTTATAGGTGGAATAGCGTCAATTATTGCTGGGGCTATTCTTATGAACACATATAGACGTAGTGAAATAGGCGAAATAGCAGGAGTAGCGATTATTGCTTTAATAGCCGGGGGTGTTGTTGTAGAGATTGTTAACTTTTTCCTACTCTTCGGCTTTTTTACACTTCAACCAAATCAAGCCAAGGTATTAGTTCTATTCGGCAGTTACAAAGGAACTGTTCGTCAAAGCGGTTTTTTTTGGACCAATCCTTTCAAATTGTCTATTCCACGTAGCAAATATACAATTTCTCTACGATCAAGAAATCTTGACGGGCAAAAGTTAAAAGTTAATGACAAAGGAGGCAATCCAATTGAAATCGCTGCCATCGTTGTCTGGCGTGTAGAAGATACAGCACAGGCACTTTTTGATGTTGACAATTATCAAGAGTATATAAGAATCCAAAGCGAATCAGCTGTTCGTCATCTTGCTAACGCATATCCTTATGACCATAGTGAGAAAGATGAGATAACCCTACGCAGCGGAGTAGAAGAAGTATCTCAATCGCTTCAAAAGGAGTTAAGCGAACGATTGAAAAAGGCAGGGGTGGTTGTCGAAGAGGCAAGGTTAACCCATTTAGCATATGCCCCCGAAATTGCTGGTGCTATGCTACGCCGTCAACAGGCAGAAGCCATAATTGCTGCGAGACAGAAGATAGTTCATGGGGCAGTAAGTATGGTAGATATGGCACTTCGTGAACTGGCAGAAAAAGATGTTGTTCAACTTGATGATGAGCGTAAGGCAGCAATGGTCAGTAATCTACTTGTGGTTCTTTGCGGAGAGGCAGAGGCACAGCCAGTTATTAACGCAGGAACACTATATAGTTAACCATTTTTACCATTATGGCAGAGAGAAAGACATTCTTACTGCGTATAGATGGTGAGTTGTGGAAACAACTCGAGGCATGGGCACAAGATGAATTGCGTAGCGTAAATGGACAGATAGAATACGTACTGAAACAAGCAGTATCAAAACGTAAGGGTAGTAAAGATGTTAAAACTAATATTAAATCATCAGAAAAGGTATAGAGGTAGAATAAAATATCTAACTTTTTAGTATAAATTTATCTTGACGCTAAAGGAAGTAAGGATAGAATTAGCACTATGTTGCGGATAATAACTATTTTAACGTTAGCACTCTTAATGGGTTGCCCGCCGCCAAAACAGGACGACGGCGTAAAACCACCTCCTCCCACAAATGGCGGCACTACGAGGTATCAGGATTTGAGGAAGCATAGCTACTCAGAAAAAGGTGAGGATGTGGACCCAGAATTGTCGGCAGACGGCAAGACGCTCTACTTTGCAACCTCATCCAACTCGCTCACATTCGATATCTACGAAAAGGCGACAGATGGAACAACAGTGCGGCAGATTACGAGCGACCCCTCGAATGAGCGATTTCCCAAAATATGCCCGACCAATCCCGCTACGATTGCCTTCTCCTCCGATAGGGACGGAGGATACGCCACTTTCTATATAAAGGACTTTAATAAAGAACCGTCGAAGTGGGTCAAGATAAGTGAGAATAACTCCTACGATTTGCATCCAGCATGGTCGTCTGACGGGACGAAGATTACCTACTGCTCTACGGCTGACTTCGGCGAGGAGTGGGTGATAAAGATTTACGACCTCACAACAAACGCAAGATACAAACTGCCGATAGACGGCATCCTGCCCGAGTGGAGCCCCGTAAAAGGAGACAATAGGATAGTATTCCAGAGAATGAAGCATAGGGACAACTGGTTCAGCGAGATTTGGCTCATTACCTTCGATGGCAAGGAGGCGAAGTCGCCTACCAAGATAGTAGCAAGTTCCGACTGGGCGGCTATAAACCCCGCCTGGTCGCAGGATGGCAAATATATTACATTCGCAACGGTTGGCAAGAGTAAGACACGTAAAGGCGTATTTAACGAGGCAGATGATATATGGACTGTTCAGGCAGACGGCGGCGGGCTTACGCAGATAACGACAGATGACTCCGCCGACTGGATGCCGACATGGGCAACAGACGGCAGGATATATTTTATCTCCAAACGATTAGGTGCACAAAATATCTGGTCGCTAAAGCCGTCGATACCGACAACCAAATAGCAACAACATACTGCAACGCGAAACTTTGACTGCAAAATAAGAACTGTCTATCCCTCTACGCTTATGCTCTTGACCTCTTGGGCGGCGGTATTGATTGCCGCTATTGGTGTGGTTGTCTCCTTCCTATTCTTTTCCACTGCGTCTGACCAGGCATCGCGCATTATGCGGAGAATCTTTAGTGCCTCGTCAATTTTACCCTTCTCCTTTTTCATATTCGCATCTATGAGGCGAAGATAGATGAAGTTATAGATACCCATCAGATTATTGTAGAGTTCGGCGCTGAGGATGCCTTTATTCAGGGAGGACATTAATTCAACCACTATCCGCTGTGACTTGATGAGTAGTTTGCAACTGCCCTCAACGTCCTTCTCATCTATCTTTACCTTCGCCTGTTCTGAGAATCTGATGGCGCCGTCGAAAAGCATTATAAGTAGCTCCTCCTTTGTGGCAGTCATTATCTGATTCTCAAGATACTGCTCCGCCTTGTTTTTTATCATATATTACTATCTGATAATATTTACTTTCCCGCTGTCTGGAAGCCCGCAAGGATACCGCCCAACTGCGACTGGAGCTGGCTTATCGTAGTTTGTGATTGGGCTATGATGCTCTCAAGTGCTGAAAACTGCTTAATCAATCGTTCCTCCTCCCGTTTCAATTGTAGATTTATCCTGTCGATTGTCTTATCGTAACTCTTTATAGTATCGTCAATGCTACTCGTTCTACTTGATATTAAACCATCTTCTCCTGGTCGCGTTATGAAGTCAAGCCGTTCGCTGATTCGGAAGCCGATGCCTGGGTCACCCTTCAGGTTCAGGATATTGCCTATTAGCTGGTTCTGGCCTAAAGCCAACTTTTTCTGTATGCCAAAGTCGGCGGCAGTGGTAACGCCAGTTGTTGACTTCGCCTCTAAGTTACGCTCTATCTTGTATGAGGTGCCAGCCGTTAGAACTGATGACAATTCACTCTCAAGTGTTATTAGCCCAGATGCCTTATCGAAATCCTTAACAGTTCTAACCTCTCCCTGATTTGAACCGTCGAGGATTGTAACTGTGGCACCGTTAAAAAAGTCGTTGTCGTAGCTACCAGCGAAGTCGCTCTCTGTAAAGGTAGAATTGCTTGCCGGTATCTCTAATGTCCGATTCGTTGGGGTAGAGCTATCCGTGAGGACGATGGAGAAGCCGTCTGATGATATGGTGGCGGCAAGTTTCCCACCATTACCAGGGGCTTGGTTTATAGAGTTTAGCAAACTCCCTATGGTTGAGACACCGTCCACATTTATATCCAGGACAGTTGTGGCGTTGCGGAGATATATTTTGAAATCCGTCCCACCTGCAGAGTTTGTAACACCCCTGCCGTTATTTAGGTCTTTTGCTAATGTGTCAAGCTTCAACTTCTTCTGCATAGTAAAGAGTTGTTCTACCTCGCTGAATTTGGTATTCAGGGCGCCTGAAAGTTTTGATGAGTCGAATGATAACTTCCCGCCGCTTGCAATCCTTACGCCGATTGACTGAAGTGTATTTAACTGACCGGATGGCACCTCAGTAACAGGAAGATTGACGAGGTTTGCCAAGTCGCGCTGGATGTCCCTTATAGATGTATCGGTGAAGAGAATACCTTTCTCTAATGTTTCTGTATTGAAGAAGGCGTATTTTCCTATTTTATCAATGACTGCGTTATATGTATCTACAAACCGCTGAACCTGGTCAGTAACTCCCTGCGTATCTTTCGATACTGTAACTGTAACGTTCTCGGTGCTTGCACTCCTGAGCGTTAGTGTCATTCCCTTAACTATGTCTGTTATGGTGTTACCGGATGAGGTTATTATAACTGGGTTTGTCATACCAGAGTCGGAGCCATAGAGCAATATTGCGTCCTGTGGCGGGGTGGTAGTGTCAAACGACAGACCAGAGATGTCTGTATTTATAGTGAGCCGTCCTGCACTGCCAGAGGTTCTACTTAATATACTCAGGCGATATGGACTTGTTTCGCTTCCATCATTTATAACGGATGCGGTAACGGATATGCCCTTGCTGTTTATAGCGCTGGCTATACTATCCAACGTAGAACCTGCACTTATATTTACAGTTACCTCGAAAGAGCCATCTAATTTAGAGGGCGTAGCAGAGGGGGCTGTGCCGAGTATATTCAGGTCTTTGGCTGTTGAGCCGCTGAACAAATCCTCTATACGCAGTGTGCCACTACCCGGTGTGGTATCCTCGATATATATCCCATCACCTGCGTCATTTATTCTGGCACGTACACCACTTAATGCGGCTATAGCGGCGTTGTTTATATCGCTTATCGCTTTGCCGATTGTGGTATCGTTGGATTGACTCAAATCTATAGTAAAATTTTTGCCTGTGGTATCGTAAATCTTAAACTTGCCGGCGTAGACACCTTTCCCACTATTAAGATTCTTTAGAAGCGTATTCTCCCCTATCCACTGCGGGTCTAAATCAGAGCCGTCTATTTCACTATCAGATACCGTCTGCTCTATGCCGAGGTCAGCGGCAGTAAATGACCCACCTACTCCAGATACAGATAAACTACCAGTGCCAGCAGATACATCAGATATGAGGATACCATTACCTTGGTTATCTATAGATGCCGTTACGTCTACATTTGATGATGTTGCCCTATCATTTATAGCATTTACTATATCACCAAGCGACTGGTTCATAGCATAGATTCCCTGTCCTCCGCTAAAGCCCACATCAAGTGGCTTATCAAAGACAAGGGTAGTCCCGGATATCCTTGTTATAGTCCTATACTGGGTATTACCGCCGCCAACAATTCTTATCTCATTACCGACTGCGAAACCGGCAATCGAGGTAGCACTTACAGAGGTAGCACCAGCTAAAACGCCTGTTACAATAGTTGTCTGGATTCTATTAGACATATCCAACGTTACATTATTACCATCTCTATCTGTTATCTTTATAGAGCCGTCTCGAACGCCGTGAATGTCTGTAGGGGTAGTGCTAACCATACCGCCATTTAGCGTATTTCTGAGAATAGAGTTGAGCCCCCCGATTAGACGATATCCTGCAATCCTATTACCAGTAGCACTCAGAAGCCCAGTAGCTGTATCCTCTGCACCAACCTGCACAAATGTCGTCCCACTCAATACACCAAAACCCAAGTCCACAGGGGCAAGAGATGAATTTATTCCAGATACCGCTATACTCTCGATACCTACAGAACTATCTACAAGTTGAAGGGCGGTATTGTCTGTATTAAGGGATACCCTAACGGCATTGCCTGCCCCAGAGAGGGTAGTATTTATCCTATTTATTATACTTAAGACAGTAACATCACTATTTCTTATATCTATCTCAGTCCTTAATCCAGTCCTATCGGTAATAGCCAAATCATTAATGCCGTCACTATTTCTACGAACGCCTAACCCATTATTTAAGAGGGACACATTTGTAGAGTTTGTTATATAGTTTATATCCTTGCCGAATATATATGTCTTACCACCTACGCTTACCCCTGTCCCTTTGATACCTAAATCGGAGGCAGTATTATCCAATCCATAATTATCTACCTTAAAGTTAGATGGTGAGCCGCCTGCTAAATCCTCAATAACAATCCTATCCGCTGTAGCAGATGCACGGACGCTAACCTGTGTATTACTATTTATAGAATCCAATACATCCTTCACAGTTAATGCACCCTGTAAGTCAATGACAGCGGTTTTGTTACTTGAGTCGGTTATCTTTATAAAGCCCCTATTTACACCCGCTTGCCCATTTAAGAAAGAAAGTGATGTATTTTTCTCCAAATACCCACCACCTATCTCGAATGTAATTTTACTCGCAGTAGGGGCAATTGCTGTAACATCTGAATCTGCAAAACCATTAGATATTAGTTGGTGTGATTGTGCCAACCGTCTGGCAGAGAAACTAAAAGCACCCGTAGTAGATATCTGGTTCCCGGATGCAAATAGCACATTTTCATTACTTGATTTAGTATTAGTTTTGGCAAAAAAGCTGGGGAGAGAAAGCGCATCTGCAGAACCCTTAAACCCCAACAAAGAGGCAGACACGTCAAGGAGGGCGGTCTCCTTCTGTTTTAGATTTGCTATTTTATTCTCTATGCCTAAGACGGAATACTTCCTGACCGCTAAGAGTGACTCTATAATAGCATTATAGTCAATACCAGATACGAGACCTGTTCCCAGCCGTATAGGTCCTACCATACCCTGCCTCCTGAATTAGAGTTCTTGGTAGCAGGACATCCGCAAATCTGAGCAACATCCTTACAATAAAGAACCGCAAGTTTATGAGAATAAACAGATGTTATCGCCCCTCGATAAATCATCCTACCAAAGATAAAAATCCTATCCATACACCCCCCGAGAAATAAACTAACTACATTAAGCATTCTGGTCTAAAATTACCCCCACCGCTTCCGTTATCTTCTCTTTAAGTTCGAGTAGCTCTGCAGAAGGAATAACTTTGACCACGTTATTATTTGCTCTATCTATAATTTTCACGAATAATTGGTCTGTATTACCATAGAGCCCAAATTCAAGCCGCACATTTAGTCCCCTCATAACGTTATTTACTACTTCTAATACCTTCTTCATCTGCTCTTTGTCAAAGGGTATATTTGGCTCTTCCACCTTCTTGCTACCCTCCTGTCTATTATCATTACGTGGTTCA
>MHYJ01000110.1:0-487 GCA_001828445.1 Planctomycetes bacterium RBG_16_43_13 | reverse complement strand
CAACAGATGGTCTTATCGGCTTCAAGTCAACCGGGAATACCCCCTGTGGAAACTCTATAGTTTTATTACTTGTTTGAACCGCACCCACATTAACCATAGGACACTCTCCACCACATTATATATCGTCAATTTTTACCTATTTTATTAGCCCAAAGCATAGGTGGGAGCCCCGATTTCTCGGGACTCGCCACCAAATACCTCTTATTTCTCTTCTTACCTCAACAACGTTAGTATCGACTGCGGTATCAAGTTCGAAGATGCAAGAACAGCGATACCCGATTGATATAGTATCTGTGTCCTTGTAAAGTTCGACGTCTCTGCCGCGAAATCGAGGTCTCTGATACTGCTCAATGATGCTGTCAGGTTCTCTACTCCAACGCTCACAGCATTTATGTTTGGCTGTATGCTAAATGCCTGAACCGCACCGATGTAACCACGCAGAGTAGCAACCTGAGAAATCGCTGCCTTTACTATCTCGCTTGCGTTT
>MHYJ01000109.1 GCA_001828445.1 Planctomycetes bacterium RBG_16_43_13 | reverse complement strand
GCGACGATATAGTCCGCCACCCATTGGTTCAAGAAATTGTGGATGTATATGAGCGGAGAGGGCATAAGTAAATTAAAAAAAACTCGAAACTCTGGATTCCAAATCCTAAACAAATTCTAATGACAGAAATCCAAAATAATGGTGGGGATATACCAGATGAAGCCGCAGGTGTTGAGGATACTATTCCGCCTGTCAGCTATAAACTTCCACCACGTAGGATACCTATCTTTTTCGCTGTGCTGTTTTACGGTTTCTTGACTATAGCCGGTTTAGTGTGGATATATTTTACCGGCAGTAGTAAATCCATCGCAGATTATTTTGCCTTCAATGTGATTGGCGTTGCCTTAGGTGTGGGGTTCGCCGTTTTGGTAGTTGGGCTTTCATCTGCTATTGCCAATTTTAAATGGGCACAGCATCTCGAAGAGGAATTTGGCTGGATGTTGGGCGAGCAGCGGCTCTGGGAACTCCCCATATTAGCCATTATTAGCGGTTTAGGCGAGGAGGTGTTTTTCAGGGGTGCTATGCAACACCATTTAGGGCTTTATCTGACGAGTGCCGTATTCGGCATAATACACTTTCCAATAAATAGAAAGTTTATTGCCTGGCCTATCTTTGCGGCGGCGATGGGGCTTCTTATGGGTTGGGAATATGAATATACGGGAACGCTCATAGCTCCAATTCTGACGCACGCACTCATAAATCTCTTTAATTTGTGGCGAATAGTGGTAAAATATAGAAACATAGACCCTGCGAGTTTATAGAAAATGTAAGATGAGTAAAAATCACGACATCTACGAGTCGCCATTTGCGGAGAGGTATTCTTCTAAGGAGATGCTATATAATTTTTCAGCAGACAAGAAGTTTAGGACGTGGCGTCAACTATGGATTGCATTGGCTGAGGCGGAGAAGGAACTTGGGCTGGATATTTCATCCGGGCAGATTGCAGAGTTAAAGCGATTTGCAGATAAGATAAACTACGAAGATGCCAGAGTATATGAGGAAAAGTTCAAGCACGACGTAATGGCTCACATCCACGCCTACGGCAAGCAGTGTCCGAAGGCGAAGCCCATAATACATTTAGGTGCAACGAGTGCCTATGTGGTTGACAATACGGATTTAGTAGTGATGAGGGACGGCTTATCGCTACTGAAAAAAGAACTTATAAATGTGATAAAGGTGCTTGCCGAATTTGCAGAGCGGTATGCGGATTTGCCTACTGTAGCATATACACACTTTCAGCCCGCACAGTTCACAACCGTCGGTAAACGCACCTGCCTCTGGCTACAGGATTTGGTAATGGATTTGGATGACATAGATGCACGACTAGGTGGACTGAAATTTCTCGGTGCGAAGGGCGCTGTGGGAACGCAGGCGAGCTTCCTTGCCCTCTTTGATGGGGATGAAAATAAGGTTGTTGAATTAGATAAACTCGTCTCCAAGAAAATGGGGTTCGCTGATACATTTATAATATCGGGGCAGACATATACGCGGAAACTCGATATGCTTGTTTTGTCAACGCTTGCCTCTATAGCCCAGTCGGCACATAAGTTTAGTAATGACTTACGCCTACTACAACACTTGCGAGAAATAGAAGAGCCGTTTGAGGAAGAGCAGGTTGGCTCATCTGCGATGGCGTATAAGAGAAATCCTATTAAGACAGAGCGGATAGCGTCTCTTGCGCGTTTAGTTATAACGTTCTATCAGAATACTGCAATGACCGCCGCAAATCAGTGGTTTGAGCGGACGCTGGACGACTCCGCAGGAAAGAGGATTTCCCTGCCTGAGGCATTTTTGGGGGTGGATGCTATCCTGAATCTGTATTATAATATTGTTAGTGGGCTTAAAGTTAATAAAAGTGTTATTGCATACAATGTCGATAGAGAACTGCCGTTTATTGCCACAGAAAATATACTGATGGAGGGGGTGAAGCGAGGTGGCGATAGACAGACCCTGCACGAAAAAATAAGAAGGCACGCAATCGCATCAATAGAAAATAGCAAAGACGGCAGTAAAAATGACCTCCTGAAACGTCTTAATAATGATAAGACGTTTAGTAAGATTAGGGGCGTTCTACCAAATATGCTAAGCCGAGTAATTACATTGGGCGGGCGCCCTCGCAGGTGAGGGAGTTTCTGCAATCAGATGTGTGGAATAGAGTGAAGGGGAATAAGCAATTTATTGGAATGAAGGATACAGTAAAAGTATAGAAATGAAGACATTACAATACCTAATTGTGCTATCTGCTCTTTTATTGGGTTCCTGCGGGATCTTCTCCAAGAAAGACGATAAGGAAGAAAATCGCCTCAGGGGCACGGAATTAAAAGCCGCTATAATGGGCGACCTTGACTGGCGAGGAAGCGATATCTACAAGGCAAAAATGAGAGAAATGGAGGGCGTCGTTCTTGTAGAGGATGGGCGACAGCTCTGCAGAGTAGAAGGCACTGATTTAGATATTGTAATAATAAGTCGTGAGCCATCTTATAAGGAAGATGCTATTGACAAGACCGCCTACTATTGCTTTCGTTGTGAGAGATACTACATCAGATACGAGAGCAAGGGTAAAAATATAGATGCGATATTCGGTCCGTTTGGTTTGAGGAGATAGGAGGTGTTGTATGAGACGTAATATACTTTTCCCGCTATTAGTGGTTCTGATTGCTTTATTCGTTCACTCTGCCGCTTCAGCCCAAGTATATATCAAATACGAGAAGAAGACCAAGAAGTCGAATCTCGTAATAACATATAACTCGGGTGGCTTTTATTATCCGTATGGATATATTCCCGGTTACCCAATATATCCTTATCCGCGTGTTTATTATTATGGTTACCCTTTATATTACGGCTATCCTTACTGGACATATTACGATGGGTTGAATGTGGGGGGCTATTTAGGAGGTCGTTTAGGTGCCTATTATCCAGATTATCCGTTAGCCGTTACAACGGCTGATAGAGGTGATACCTCGCCAGCGAGAACAGTTAGCACGGTGAGTAAATTTTCAGCAGATTCTATCCTTGAAGACGGTATTAGAAGTTTCAAGATTGCCTATTACAAGGGGGCGGAGACATCATTCAGAAACGCCATCGCAAAATATCCATTCTCTGCAGAGGCACGGTTACTATTTGGGCTTACACTTTTTGCTGAGGGAGAATATCACCTCGCCGATAAGGCAATAAGAAGCGGGCTTGAAAAAGCCGCTGGCAGTAAAATCATAACTGATGGACTACGTTCGCTCTTGTCCAAAGGCGAATTGGCAGGCAGATTATCGCCAAATAGTAAGGACGGTCATCTTACCGCAGGGTATATTTATATCACGGTCGGCGAATACGAAAAGGCAAAGATGCATCTACAGTCGATAGGGCAGGATGATAGTTCAGCAAAACGGCTATCCACATATCTAAAGTAACTTTGGGTTTAGCCCCGTTAGAGATTTCAGCCCCGTTAAGTGTAATACTGATTTGGATGAAACACCTGCAATAGGAGGTATCTCTAACGGGGTTAGCATCGCCTCATAGGATGCCCCGTAGAAGCGTAGAAATGCGTGGTAGAGGGGCGACGACAAGTCAGAACCACCCAAGATACCATTCGCCCTCGAAGAAGCGTAAAAAACGAGAGTAACAGCGGTTTTCCCACTTTTTGACCCCCTAAATCGACCTCTACGCGCATTTTTCAAGCTTCTAATGGCGATTTGGAGCGGTTCAGTGGATTTTAAACTCCTGCCAAATCTGGTATAAGTTCTTGAATTGCAGACACTTATATGATTTTTGGCGACCTTGAGGCAAAAATGTTTCCCAGGAAACATTTTTTATAAGTCCTTGATTTACAGGAGGTTACTAAAGATACCCCCTAAAATAAGGTATAACTACACCGGTTGCTTGATTTGTTCTTTTAGTTCTGCTGGTGTTAATTTTCTTTCTACCACTGCTGCGAGGAATTTTAGCATCTCTTCTTCATTTGGCACCTGAGCGAGTATGACGGCGTGTTCTTCTGTTATTAGTTCACTTGAGAGTGCCTTTTTCAGTATAAGAGGAAGCGAGGCAAGCCGTTTATATCGTTGCATTATCTCTTTTGACATACCCATTCTTTCTGCTATCTCGTCTTCAGAGGAGAGGGAAAATTCCTTTTTCATTCTCTCGAATGTTTCTGCCTCCTCGAGTAGTAGCATATCTGCGCGTATTAGATTCTCTATGAGGGCGAGCTCTACCATCTGGGGTGTAGTCATTGTTTTTACTATAACGGAAATTGTTTTTATTCCAAGTTCTCTGCAGGCGCGGAGACGCCTTTCACCGCAGGCAAGCTCATAACCGCGTTTAATCTTTCTGACGACTATTGGCACGAGGACGCCATAGTGCGCTATAGATTTTTTGAGTTGTTCCATCTCTTCCTTTTTGAATACACGTCTCGGCTGGTATGGATTTTGGAAGACCTTATTGACAGGAACCTGCTCTATGTAGTCGGTGAATTCTTTATTTTTTCTGCCGAATAACTTACTAAATATACCCATAGAATACAGAGGAAAGTTTATACTTTTGCGAAAGATAGGTCAAGGATTTTAACTATTAGGATTACTAAATTTTTTGGAACAGTTCTATGTATATCCTCTATAGCGGTAGTAGTAGTAATAATATGTCTCTGGCTGATGGCCTGCCTTATTTACAACTGCTCCTATTACGTTTGCACCGACTTGCGAGAGAGAATGTTTCATCTGTGATACCTCGCCTCGCCTCACATCATTTTCTGCAACTACTAATACTACGATATCTACGTAGGAAGCAAGTATAGAGGAATCTATAACACCGAGAACAGGGGGGGAGTCAAGGATTATAATATTTGAGAGTGCCTTAAGCTCAGAGATTGTTTCCATCATCTTATTGGATTTTAGTAACGTTACTGGATTTACTGGTATAGGCCCACTCGTAAGTACTTTTAGCGTCTCCACCGGCGTTGGTTGTAGATATTGCTCTATCCCGACAGTAGTTTCTTTTTTAAGTATTCCGTTTAGCTTGGTTTCTGCCTCGAGTTCACCGCTCAGTATCGTTGATAAGCCCTTTGAATTGTCAAGTCCGAAAATCATATGGTATTGCGGCTTTCGCATATCACTATCAACGAGTACTACTTTTTCGCCTCCCTGTGCTATTGCAATTGCGAGGTTAGACGATACGGTGGATTTTCCCTCCTCTGCCTTTGCACTCGTAAATAGGATTGTTCTTGCCTTTTGCTCGAGAGCCGCCTGTTCTATAAAGGTGGCGAGTTTGTTGTAGAGTTCATAGACAGGGGACTTTATTGCCATATCGAGTAGTGATACTTTTTCGTCCTTGAAATCTGGTATGCTGATGATAGTGGGCAAATTTAGATATGTTTTTATATCCAAAGTTGTGCGGATTGTATCGTTTAGATATTCTACTACATATCCGCCCGCCAAACCTATTATTATTGCTATTAGCATAATTATGGGCATAGATGACCTTTCGCCGCGGGGGACTGGTATAGATGTCTTTGCAACTTTTAGCTGAACGAGTGATTGTTCCTTCTCGGCAGTTCTTGTCTGCTGTAGGAGTTGAAGTTTGTCGAGTTGCTCTTGCACTTTGGATAATCTGGACTTGTGGTCATCTAATATCTTCTTCTTTTCTGAAACTTTTGCCTTTTCCTCTGCTATATTAGTTAGTTTAGCCCAGCCATCTCTTATGACCTCTTCCAGAAATCTATTAGTAGCATCAATGAGTTCTTTTTGTTCTGTCAACTGTGCCGATTTCTCAATTGGTAATTTACTTGTCTGACTTTTGATTAGGTTGGTTAGATTTTCTATTTCATCTTTTATACCCTGTATCTCAGGATGCTCTTCTTTATATCTTTTACTAAGGCGAAATAGCCGTGTTTTCAGTTGCTGGAGTTCGGTATTTAGTAGTGATGTCTCGCTGGTTACAGGTGTCGGGGAAGAATACGGCGGAAAATGCTTATAGAGGATGTCAGTTGTGAGAATATCTCTCTCGATTTGGGGGACGTTCCTAACGAGGTCGTTTATTTTTATCAACTCTAAGTCGTTTTGTTGTTTGAGCCGTTCGAGGTCTATAAGTTGCTGCGACTTTATAGTTGACTGGACGTCCGGGTCGCCCATACTAATATCCTGCCTAATCTCATTTGTGTAGATGGCTACTGTTGCGGCAATCTCGCTTCTCTTTTTATCCAGCGTCTCAATAGCTCTGGCTATGCTCTTTTGGGATGTTTCTACGTCATATTCCAGATACGAATGAACGAGCGTGTTAGTTATAGTTACTACCATATCTTTATTCGTATGAGTAGCGGTAACTGTTATTGCATCCTTTGCATCTCCCGTTCTCTTCGCAGCAATAGCTGAACGTATATCATCAGGTGATATATCGTAGTTAAAATCCTTTTTGAGTTTATTAGAGGCAATCTTTAGCACATCATCACTTGTTAAGACGGATATGCGTGATTCGACTGATATTATTAGAGAAGGATACTCCTCAGGAATTATATAGCCGAGTTCGTAGGGTGATTGTTTGAATAATATATCTGTAGATGCTATGTAGAGTTGTGGTTTTAGATATACAACACCTACTTGTATAGTGATTACTGCAAATATTATGAGTATTATCTGCAGCCAACGCCGTCTTATTATGCGCAGGTAATCCTTTAGTTCCATATTGTGTCAACTTTCCCATTTTCCCATTTAACCCTCTTTATATGATAGCCCCCTAATGTTGTGTATCACCCTCCTGTATATCTCTTTGGACAACGTTGAAGAAGTTTCTCATACTTAATGAGCCGCTCATATATTTTAATACGGTATCCCAATCATGCTCGAACTGCTGACCTGCACTCCATAGTTGTGGGACATAAACCACGTCACCGGGCATAAGCGGTATGTCCTGCTTTACATCCCCCCATTGGAAGTAGCCCCATAAATCGCATAGTATTATGCGACTCTTTTTTAATCGGTCTTCCGGTAAGCGGCGGATAACCCTAATCTGCCGCCACTCTGCATTGCCAGGCAACCCTGTCCTGCCTAATACGCTGACCAACGTTTCTCTTCCTGTGTATTGGACGTTTGTAGTGAATCTTGTTTGTGATAGCCCCAGCACAATTATATCTCCACCACTTATACTGCTCTGATAATCAGCACCATAGGGTGTGTTTATTACGTTGGTTGCACCAGTTATATTGATTATTACCTGTGGTTCTTTAATATATTTAGCGAGGCGGGTTTCTATATCTTTTCTGACGTCAGCTTTTGTTTTATTTATGACAGTTACATCTCCAACAAGTGGCATAACTACATATCCATCAGGAGGTACTGTAAATGTCTTTGGATAGCCGGCCTCACCAAGAATATTTACTTCAAATGATGTTCCCGCCTGCATTGTCCATGGAACGACTTGTCTGCCTTCCGCAGCTGCCTTAGCAACTTCTAATTCATACTCTTCTATATATTGAGGGGCAGTCATTACTATCCCCTTTAGTTCGGGATACATAGTTGTGATTTTTTCTACTGTTACTGGTTCACC
>MHYJ01000108.1:11502-13405 GCA_001828445.1 Planctomycetes bacterium RBG_16_43_13 | reverse complement strand
TCGTTCTATAGCCATAATGTGCACCATCATATCGGGCCAGGTTTGAACTTGCCTCTGCAGGGGCTACTATGTAATAGGTAGCTATGCTGTATTTAGACAGTGGCAACTCTACATCAATAAGTTTGGCGCCTAATCGTTCGAGTAACTTTAACGCCCCTGTAATAGCAGAAGCAATTTCTCTATCTACTCCTTCACCAAAATATTCCTTTGGTACACCTACACGCAGTCCTTTTACTGGAGTGAGTCCATTCGGGTTGAAATTATAGGTAACAGATGTCGAGTCCATTGGATCTTTCCCACATATTACTTCTGTAAGCAGTATAGCATCATCTACACATTTGGCTATAGGTCCTATCTGGTCGAGGGATGATGCAAATGCAATGAGCCCGTAGCGGGATACTAATCCATAGGTTGGTTTGAAGCCGACTGTTCCGGTCAGTGCGGCTGGCTGACGTATAGAGCCACCGGTATCTGAGCCAAGCGCTATGGCTGCTTCTCCCGCTGCAACCGCCGCGGCTGAGCCACCGCTTGAGCCGCCTGGAGTTGTATCTAAATTCCAAGGATTTCTCGTAGGAAAAAACGCAGAATTTTCGCAGGATGACCCCATAGCGAACTCATCCATATTGGTTTTCCCTATTATAATTGCATCCTCATTTTTAATACGCTCTATTACAGATGCATCATATTGTGAAATGAAGTTTCCAAGTATCTTAGAAGCACAGGTCGTGCGAATATCTTTTGTGCAAATATTATCTTTAACAGCTATCGGTATGCCGGCAAGTTTGCCGACCTTCTCTCCCGTAGCTATCTTCTTATCTACTGCCTTTGCCTGTTCGAGTGCAACATTTTCAGTAATTGTTATAAATGCCTTTATCTTTTGCTCTATTGACCTAATACGCGATAGAAAATTCTGCACTATTTCTACTGTACTAATCTGCCTTGCCGTCAGCATTTCACGTAGTTTATGAGCGGGCGTATTATATAGTTCCATAGCTACTCTATTACCTTATAAACCTTAAAGAAGTTCTCATCTTTGTCAGGCGCATTCTTAATGGCAGATTCTTTACTTATAGATGGGGCAGGTTTATCGTCTCGAGAGATGTTATGTAGTTCGCCTGCGTGAACCAATGGCGCTACTTCTTTTACGTCAAGCTCTTTTAGTTTATCAATATAGTTTAGTATATCAGTGAGTTGTGTAGAAAATTTGGTTAGTTCTGTATCATTTAACTCGATATGCGCTAATTTTGCTATATGCGATACCGCCGCTTTATCTATACTCATACCTTGCTTATATTATATTTTTCGCTATCTAAGTGGTGTTGTTGGATGAGTTCTTTTAAAATACTTCCAAGCTCTTCCCTATAATTGTTTATTATATTGATTACTTTCTTCTTGTTTTTACTATATCTATTTATTGAGAGGAGATACAGGAAAAGATAATACGCCGAGGCGCCGAATATGAAATACGGAAACACGTTTGCAACATCTACCCTGTCCTTAGAAATGTAAAATAGCACTGCAGATATTATTCCTAAAAACATAAGTGTCTTTGCCATAGTCCAGCCGTATAGTTTGAACCATACTCTCTCTGATTCCAGATAGAATATTCGCCTGAATTGTCTGTCCTTAGTCGATATGAATTCTATCAGTTGAGGGGCATCTGTAAATTGCTTTTCTACCTTCTCGAAGACCTTCTGGATGTCTATAGGATCCTTTAACTCCTGTAGGATTATATCTGCAAGTGCTTCTGCCTCCTGCCGTTTCATTTATATTACTTCTTCTGTAATATCTTAGTGAAGCAGTATATGTTTAGCAGTATAAGACAGGTCCACATAATGACCATAAATCTGAAGGCGGTGTGCGTTAATTTATGTGGTATACTCTCTGAAAAAAGCAAAGCCGC
>MHYJ01000108.1:3313-11441 GCA_001828445.1 Planctomycetes bacterium RBG_16_43_13 | reverse complement strand
TTCTTCGTTTTCTCCAAGCCCAGTATGTCAAAAATGCAAAGAACGCATAGACAACAAGCATCTGGATACGCGCCCCCCAGATATACGGCTTTGTATAGAGTCCGTCGATTACAACATCAAAAGTAGCGGGTTCTGACAAATTACTATTCTTAGGTGTGTATGGCTTATATTTTCTCGCCAAAAGTAAATCACCTACTAATTTCTTGATATTACCATCATCACACCGTACTTCTGCACTGGTTACATTACCTAACGTATCTATCGAGACCGTAGATTCAGCTTTATAATTCTTCTTTCCTGCCTGAATTAACTCTTTTAGCTTATCTACAATTTCATTCTTATCTGAATCCTTCGTTATCTTAGATGTAAACTTCCCATTGTAATTTATCGACTCCATTATAGCCGGCTTAGGATGTGCTTTTTCCTCCAACTCCTGCACAGGCCAGAGAATTATTAGTGCTAATAGATATACTGGTGTTATATATTTTATTATAAAGAAGAATATCCTTGGCACCTTTATATCTGCTCCCTTGTGCATCTCATCAATTGATTCTGAAAGCCCAAACGTATAAACGTGATTACGTAATTCCTCGTGAGTCATAGTATGCCAGTTCTTCTTCTTCGGGAATATCCAGGCAAAGATTATAACCTCAATCGCCGCAAAAATTATTAGGAATAGTGTCCCTACCCAGAAGTCAATCTCATCCAAATATCCATATTTTAGGAACGCTATAATTGGAATAGAGCCAGCGAGCCAGATTATCGCAAGCACAATAGATGATTTTAGGTGTTTCCACTTCAGTTCATCCTTAAAGAACGCTATAACTGGATACGCAAGCGCTACAGATGATGTAAGGGACGCAAAGAATAGTAACAAATACCAAATTGTGCCGAATATCTCGACATTGCCTAACCCTCTTAACACTTCAGGCATAGCTACAAGCCCAAGATTGAATGTCCCCTTTGCCGCTATAGGTCCTATCTGGTCGGCACCAAAGAATACCGCAGTTGCTGGTATGGATATAGAGCCGCCTAATATTACTTCTACAAACTCATTTGTTGCAGAGGTAGTTAATCCTGTTAATACAACATCGTCTGTCTCTTTTAGATAGCTTGCATAACATTCTAAAGAGCCAGTGCCTATACTTAGCGTATAGAAAATCTGCCCTGCTGCGGTTACCCATACTGCTATGAGTCCAAGCTTAGTAAAATCAGGATTCCATATAAAGTTTAGCCCTTCTGCTACAGTTCCCTTATCAGGAGAGAGTGTAAAAACCCTTACCATCATAACAAGGGCAAATACAAAAAGGGTAGGCATTGCTATCTTAGCCAGTAGTTCTATGCCCTTTGCAACTCCCCTTGCTATTATGAATATATTCATTGCCAATACAATGGCAAAAAATGCTATTGTCGTGGTGAACGACGGGAAGAAATTTGTGGTAGAAACAGCTCCTTGATACTCTTGGAGGTAAATCTCCATATCGTTGGCATTCTTATACCCGCCGGTTAGTGACTCCCACGCATATCCAAGTGTCCACGATTCTATAAACGTATAATACATTGCAAAGAGGAGTGGAAGTGCTACACCTATTACACCTAAATATTTAGCTATCGGATGTTTCCACATCCTGTCGAACATCCCAGGTGTAGAACCATGCCCAAATTTCCCGCCGTAGCGCCCGATGCCCCATTCTACCCACATCATTGGAATGCCAAGGAGGAGAAGTGCCAGCACATAAGGAATCATAAATGCACCACCGCCAGAGTCCGCTGCCTTTGCAGGGAAGCGGAGGAAGTTCCCGATACCGACAGCGTTGCCAGCGGCAGCAAGGATTAACCCCATCCTACTACCCCATTCTTCGCGTTTTGTGATTCCTTCTACCATAGTATCTCAGATAAACTTGGCGTGAAATCTACACAATGGAAACTGCTTTTGTCAAGAAAAATGTGAATAAAATATACCCCTCCCCAATTTATTTTTGCTTTACCTTTACTAATACCATCCATACAAAATATAATGGGTATCCTGCGAGCACTCCGCCGAGGACGAGCAAACTGTTTATCGAGCCCTTATCAAGCTCGCTTTCTATTGTCATTACTGGTATCAAGATACTCGATATAATAAATATGATTGGTATCGCTGTAGGCACTCTATATGTATCCTTCGCCTCTACGTAGCGTTTTCGCAGTATGAAAATAGATCCTGAGCCCGCTATGTAGAAAAGCCACATCGTAAATACGAAATAATTCAGCAAATCCTCAAAGCTTGGTAACACTATCACCCACGCACAGGCAAGGACGCCCTCCACTATAAGCGATGCTACAGGTGTCCCTGTCTTAGGATGTTTATAGCGGAGGAACTTAAACGTCAGTCCGTCTAATGCCATAGCATATAAGACCCGTGAACCCGTAAATATGGTGCTATTTGTTGCACTGAATGTAGAGACCATTACCAGAGTTGTTGCGATGATGCCACCGCTACCACCTATTAAGGTTGTTATTACACTACCCGCCACATCATTAGAATTTCCGAGTATCTCAAGAGGCAATACATATATGTAAGCGGTATTAGTGATTAGGTATATGAACATAACTGCGACAGTGCTTGTGATTAGTATACGCGGCATATTACGGGAGGGATTTCTTATCTCGCCGGAGATATATGTAACATCATTCCAGCCATCGTAAGTCCAGAGGACGCCTGCTAATGCAGCAGAGATAGCAGCTATAATACTACCCTCCTTTACGGATAAATCGAGAACGGGCGTAAAGTGCGAGAAACCATTACTCTCTCCTAATACGAAGGCAAGAACTACGATAGCGAGTAGTGCTAAAACCTTTAATGCGGTTAGGAATTTTTGGACTGTGCTGCTAAGAATTACACCTATACAGTTTATAGCAGTGAGTATCAATATGACAGCAACAGTTATGGCTATGGTTATTTGTGGGTCATCTTTTGAATCTGATGGTGGAAGATTCAACAATCTAACGGCGAATTTTGAGAATGCGAATGCGATAGCGGATATAGAGGTCGGACGGATGATAGCGAGCGCCGCCCAGCCGAATGTGAAGGCGGTCGGCTTGCCGTATGCATCGCGGAGGTAGATATACATACCTCCTGTATGTGGTCGAACAGTCGATAATTCTGCATAAGTAAGGGCACCAAACAGAGAGAGAGTGCCGCCTGCAAGCCAGAGGAGCATAGGTATTGTGGGTGAGGTGAAATTTTTTACTATTGACGGGGCTGTAAGGAAAATTCCCGAACCGATGACCAGACCGACGAGGATGGCAGAGCCGTCCCAGAAGCCGAGGAGACGGGGTAGATTATGGTTTTTCTCAGACGGCTGGGAAACAGGGGCATTCATAGTATTCGTTTTACTTGCCCAGCCACGAGTTTCTAATTTTCAGTTGTTCCTCACTTGGGTTGTCTATTGTTTTAATAGAATACTCAAGCTTCTCTTTTAAGACGACCTTGAATTTCACATCTATATCCTCGCGGTTCCAATCGCCTCCATCTTTTTTACGGCTGACCCTCACAATTACCTCCTCACCCTCTTTTAGTGATTTGAAGAGTTCGTTGTAGTTGACACGTGTTACCTTTTTCCCATTCACGTCCGAAATTCTATCGCCTTCCTTGAAGCCCGCCGCCTCAGCAGGGGAGCCCTTGGGAATGGTGTATATGGTTGTGCCGCTATATTCCCCAAAGTCGGGTATCATCACCTTCTCCCTCGATAATTTGTAGCCGGCGTAGGGGAGTATCTCATCATAGGGGAGTTCTACGGTGCCTGCCACATATTTCTGGAAGAAGTCCTTGAAACTAATACCACTAATAGAGCTAATAGCTCTCTCGATATCTCCTTCCTCAAAGCCGACGCCTATAGAACCACCCCCTCCGAGGACAAACCATCGATAGAGGAATTGCATAACGTCATCAAAAGTTCTCTTATTATTAGTAAGCCCACGTATGCGGAGGTCTGTCAGCATCCCGAGTAGCTCACCTTTTGTATAATAGGATATGCTGGGACCTTCCTTTTTATCCCAGGCAGTCCAACTCGACTTCTCTGCACTTGTTACAAGGCGGTCTGGGTTATATTGCAGTGCATCTATAGACCTGGAAAGAGAGTGTATAAAATCCTCCTCCTGCCAGATGCCCGTGCGGACTAATGTAAGGTCTCCATAATAGCTGGTAACCCCCTCTGATAACCATAGCGCATTTGTTCTAATCTCTTTGGTATAGTCGAATGGACCTAAGACACGCGGGCGGATACGTTTGACGTTCCATGCGTGGAAGAACTCGTGGGCTACTATGTCTGAGAAATATTTTAATTCGCTCTTTATCCCCTCCATACCAAAGTGTATAGAGGTGGAATTTAGATGTTCAAGCCCCCAACCCCTTCGTCCTTCAGTAAAGTGAAAAAGGAACACATAACGATCAAATGGTGCACCGCCAAATAGATCTGTCTGATACTTTGCAATTTTTCTTACATTTTCAAGCAACGTATCATTATCAAATTTCTCCGTTTTTACCTTCTCCGCTATGTGTTCTACTACCTCGTATTTTGTGCTACCTATAGTGAATTCGTATTTCTTGAATTTGCCGAGTTCTGCAGGGCTATCGATTAGGGTGTCGTAGTCCCTTGCAATATAGCCATCACCTACACTACTTAAGCCGGTTGCAATTTCCCAACCATCTGGCACCTTGAAGAATACAGCGGCAGGTGAATCCTTATATCCTACGATATACATATAGGTAGATGGGCCCATTAACTCAAGGTGCTCTTCGTTAAAGTCATCCTTCTCTTTTGTTATCTCATAAAATATTATTACAGAACCGTTTCCTTTTCCTTTCTTGATTAGCCAAGATTGATTATCGAGTTGCGTAATTTCGAGTGGTTTATTATTTTTTGATGCGGTAACGTTCTTCACATTTTTAGCTAAATTCTCTATATGGTATGAGCCGGGAGACCAGGCAGGCATAGAAATCGTTATATCCTCATCAGGTAGATTATTTATAGACATAATAACTGTAATAGTTTTATCCTCCGGTTTAGTTGCGTCTACGTTATAGGTTATATCTGTTCTCTCCTGTGCGGTGATGAGTGTTAGAGAGAGTAGTATAACAACCGTAACTACAACAGATAAAAGTTTTTTGCTACTCACACTACATCTCCTTATACTAAAAACTTATACGTCATTTATGCAGAATTTGAGGGAAAAGTCAAGCCACTTTTATAGCAGTAAGCAATATAAAGGATGTTTAGGGCTCATAAAATGTTACGATTAGTAACATTTGTTACATATTGTAACATAGGTGAAGGTGCTGGGAACGGAGGCGGCTTAGTAACCCCCTTATTCATAAGCACTTATGTAATCTCATCTCTTGGCATATCGTTTGCTCTCTATTTAGTGTGATATTACGTAGAGGGAACTTTAATCTATATGGGTTAGTTATAACCCTGCCCTATCTGACCTTGATATTATTGCTTGCCTGCTATTTTATAGATAGGAAGGGCGGTATAGATTCTTTAGCTGGTATCGAAAGAGAGCCGCATCCTAAAATGGATTTTGGTGATGGGGATAATCGTAACTATGATAAAAGGCAGAATTACTATGGTAATGTTACGACGGAGCCCGTTGAATTAAACGTCTCCAGCAGGTTTGTTCTGAGCGGAGTTAAGAAGATGGAGAAGGAGCAAGGATGGCATTTTAGCAAATCGGCACTATCAGGTTGGAAGATTCTTGAGACACAGAGGTTTATTATCCAGAGTGATGCCATTAAGCAGAATACATTAACTGTAGGGTTTTATCTCGAGACGTTTAGTGAACTTCTGTGCCAATTTCTCACAACTCATAAGGATATAGAAAAACGTAAGGTTAGATATTTTAAGTCGGAGCGTAAGTTTAGAGAATTCGCAAAGGTAAAAAGCATTCCTACGGCTACTGCATTCTACGACCCAGAAGAAAAAGAGATAGTTATATGTGATGTTGGTAATGTTACAGATTCTACATTTATCTCTGGTATCTTTCACGAGGCAACTCATCAATCTTTAGATGAACACTTTACAAAAATATTGCCACTCTGGTTTTCAGAGGGGCTGGCAGAGTATTTCTCAACAGCTAAATTTGAAGATGGTGGTAATTATGGGCTTAAGGTTGGCGGAAGTATCCAAACGCATATTAAGACGTTAAAGGATGCCATTACAGATAGAAGGGCTATACCATTAAAAAGATTATTAAAAATGGATAGAAACGGGTTCTATGGCGATGATGCCAAACTTGCCTATGCAGAATCGTGGTCTCTCGTGTCTTTTATTATTGAGAAGATGGTGACGTCAAACTCTCAGTGGATAGACGAGGTGCTTAACGGTGGGCTTGAGTTAGAGGGGTTAGAAGACGAATGGCTGGAATATGTATATAAGTTGAATTAGTATAGGTGAGGGGGGCGCAGTTATTTTATTCCAAGTTCGTCCTTGGCATATTTAGGGACGTCTTCCAGCCCTATATTGTCATTATAATTAGTTATTTCCATATGCGCCGTGTAGTTTATTTTGCCTTTTATCTCCTCTTTGTTACTTATAAGTGTTGCGGCGACTTCGACTTTATAGAGTAGCAAATCCTTTTCTCCTATCCATAGTTTTGCTGATAGTGATGAACTATCCCACTCTATTGTATTTGTATCTATAGGTTGCTCTGATAGGACGTCTTTTATCTCTGTTCCTTTGAAGTTTAGGTCAACCACTTTGCAGGAGACATTAGCAACTTTCTCATTGTTTGATAGGGTGGCATTCTTGGAGTGTTTATTCATTATATCTAATAACGTTTCTGGGTCTTGGATGCCTCTGCCGACGCCTCCTTCTCCCATTTCCGCTGGGTCAACCCACTCGTTGGCGATGACGTCCTCCATCAATATATTTTTACCTTTTCTGATTACCTTAATCTTCTGTCCGCCAGAGCCCTCGAAATTTACATATACTATGTCAGGATTTATAACTGCTATCGTGCCTTCCATTTTTAGTGAATCACTGTGTGGAATATCTGTAACTGCCGAGAATTTTATCCTATATCCCTTCTGTGCCTTTATATTTTCTGTGGTTTGCTCTACCATCTTTTCGGCAGAGTTGTCCGAGGTGTCTTGCGCTGTAGATATAGTGCAGGACAACACACCAACAATTATTACTATTACGAGTATAGGGGCTTTTCTATTTGACATATTTTGCCAATCGTTCTTTCAGATTATCCTTTGCCCTGAATAAAAGGGATTTTAACGCCTCTACTGATGTATTCATAACCTCCGCCGCCTCATCATACGACATATCCTCATACCGTGTCAAGATAACTACGAGTCGCTGGTTTTCGGGCAGTGCATCTATAGCCGCCTTTACGGCAGAACTAATCTCTGCATTCTCCATATCTTTGGACGGCTCTACCGCCTTATCGCTTTTTAGTATGTCATCCTCTACGATGTGTATATTAGGGTCGTTTTTCCTTCCTCTGATACTATTGAGGCAGACGTTTACCGTTATAGTGTGTAGCCAGGTAGTGAATTTCGCAGTCGGCTTATATCCTTTACGTGCCTTGTATATCTTTATGAAAATCTCCTGTGCTATGTCCTCCGCCTCAGTTGAGTTGCCTATGTATTTGTAGGCAAGGTTGATAATCCACTTTTGATGTCGTTCGACTATCTTCTCGAAGGCATTGTTATCGCCATTCTGGACCTTGAGCATTAACTCTATATCTCTTTTGTCGGCATCTTCTTTACCTTGCATTTTTTAGTATCCTCTTATTCCCATTTCTTATAGTTAGTCCAATATCGTCAAAATATTCAAGGAGCGGTATCACATACTTTCTGGAGGTGCCTATTATATCTCTAAATTCGGATGGCTCTACTGCCCCATTTTCCTTGATGATGTCTATAATAATACGTTTCGCCTCGTCTATGGCTGTCCTGTGGAGTATTATGTCATCCTTTAAGACCGCAATCTTGTTCTGGCTTGTCAATAGGGATAGGAGTTTGTCCGCCTTCTTTGGATTTTTAACTTTTTCATATATTTCTTCTCGCCGCGGTGTTTGGAATTTTGCCTCTTGTAGCAACTTTTCTATCTGTTGCAGCAGGACGACGTCCTGATTT
>MHYJ01000108.1:0-3275 GCA_001828445.1 Planctomycetes bacterium RBG_16_43_13 | reverse complement strand
CCGTATCCTTCCATTCTCCTCTACTGCGACGGCTCTTTTTAGTATCTCTGATAGAGACAACTCGAATGGCTCATCATCCAGTTTGCTGATTTCCCTTAACACCTTTTTCTCTATTCCTGTAGTTAATGGATTTGATTCGTGGAATCGCCCCAACGTTTTTTGTAGTAACTCGACTGTCGTTCCAAGTGATGATATGTTTATGAACCTTCCAGAAGCGGATGTAATAATCTTACTATTGGCTCTCAAGTCGTTCAGAATAGGTGTTACAGCGTCATTAGTCAGCCGCGCCTTTATCGCTAATTCTCTCTGCGTGAAAAGTTTATCCCCAAACTCTTTGGTGCATACCTCTATAAAGGTAGCAGTATTCTTTAATGCCTTCTCCCTTTCAAGTAATGCTTGCACTACTTCATCTTTCAGACGTTTTAGTTTTTTATTGCTTGATGAGATAATACTACCACCGCCTATCGTCCACGCGGGTGATTGTAAACGAACTATTAATGCGTCTCCCTCGCCTACAACTATATTCTCACTTAATCGGAACTGGACTATTCCTTCTTCTCCGGGCGAGAGCGTCTTCTTATCCAATATCGCCATAGTTCCGTCCACTTCAGACGTGCCCGTATGCACCTTCACATAGGTAATATTTTTAATCTGCCTCTTCGTATCCTGTAGATATTTTATTCTCGCCTCTATGAAAAGCGATTGACTGAAATATTCTGGCGTGGCTACTACGAACCCTCTCCTGACCTCTGCATAGTTCACATCAGCGATATTTATAGCAGAACTATGTCCTGCGCGAATCTCGTCAACGGTGTCCTTATACGCCTGTAAGCCCCTTATCCTGCCTTTTCTCCCAAGAGGGAGTATCTCAAGTATGTCGCCAATCTTTGCACTGCCTGATATTGGGATGCCGGTTACGATTGTCCCAAATCCCTTTGCAGAGAAGACCCTCTGAATCGGCATCCTGAATATTCCCCCTGTAGAACGGGGCGGGGTATCTATTACTGCTTTATTCAATATGTCGATTAGTTTGTCTATACCCTCGCCTGTAACAGTCGAGATAGGGCAGAGGGGGGCTGTCTCCAGAAATGTTCCCTTTACCAAATCCTTTATATCCTCTGCCACCAACTCCGCCATATCCTTCTCCACGAGGTCAATCTTATTCAGAGCGATTATGCCCTTTTTCAAGCCGAGCAGGGTCATAATCTGTAGATGCTCCCTTGTCTGCGGCATTATGCCGTCGTCTGCAGCTATGACAAGGATAACTAAATCAATCCCCGTTGCCCCCGCTACCATATTCTTTATGAAACGTTCGTGTCCCGGGACGTCTATTATGCCGACCTTTTGTCCGTTCTTGAGCGTAAATGGTGCGAATCCGATATCAATGGTCAGCCCCCGCTCCTTCTCCTCAGGGAGGCGGTCGGGGTCTATGCCCGTGAGCATTCTTACGAGCGACGACTTCCCGTGGTCTATATGCCCCGCCGTGCCGATGACTATGTTATAGATGGATTGTTTAGACATTTAGTAGATTTTAAGATTACGGACTGCAGATTACAAGGTTGAGGTTAGGGAAAGGAAGTTTTACCTGTAAATCTCCCTCCGATGTCCGATTAGGTGAACCCATAGCGCACTATTTTTTCTATCTAAATTATAGATAACACGCCAATCGCCGACGACGAGTTTATATTTTCCCTTCCAAGGTCCTTTGAGAGGCAAGGGAGTAATATATTCGAAGTTTTGGGAGAGCCACTTCAGCTTTTGCAATATCCTCTGTGCGATAACCTTATCGCATTGCGACAGGTCGCGCTCTGCCTCTGGGGTGAATTGGACATTCCACACCATTACCACTGTAGCCCTAATCGATGAGCGACTTGCTTCGCAGATGAGCCGTTTATTTTCCGTTGCGTGAATGATTTTTTCAGGTGGGCTTTTATTCGCTCTTTTAGCTCAAGTCCTTCGTCAGGGTCGCCTAAAATCTCATATAGCGACTCCTCAACTAATTCTCGGAGTAATGGCTTAAACGCCTTTACACTTTTTACCATCGTTCTCATACCATAAGTATAGCATAAAAATGGGCAGAAAGGAATAGAAATTTTATCACAGGAACGATTAGTGGGTGAATGGTTTCAATACATTTTATAGGCGACAGCCCATCCTTAATTTTGAATTTTGACCCCGTTAGAAAGGTTTATGATACCACACTTAAAACAGGGAGCATTACTATACTCCTTTGTTATCATGCTTTCTAATGGGGTTGATATTTGAATTTCCCCCTACCCCCTCGTGTATTTTATTTCAGGTCCCGATGGTTTCCCTATCCATACCTCTACGGATGGCATATAGCTCGGGAAACCGCCGAATGGGGCGAATGGCGGTGCGTTCTGATACGCCGATATATTATGACTCCAGAATCGCAGACGTTTTATCTTGCCGCCGAGGATTGTCTCGGCTAATGACTCGTTAGATAGATATGCCCCCTCCCTCAAAAGTGGGAACCTGATTACCTCCGCAGTAGGGCATTCTATCGCACCTAAAAATTGCCGCCACATCCTGTTCGTAGTAGCGACAAGTTTATTCGAGCCAACGCCTAATGTCAATACGGCAATCTTGAATAACTCGAAGAGCCGCGACTCATCAGTAGAGGTGGGAAATCCTGAGTCGAGGAAACGTATCTCGCCTACTAAACCATATTTCAGTAGTCCCTTAAAATCGCCCGGCTCGAGCCCTTTAGGCACCCCTATAGATAGTGCGACATTAGCCGCCGGCTCCTGGAAGACCACCGCACTGGGTGATGCATCCGCAAAGAACTGCCCCGGCTCTATTATGTTGCACAGGACGCCGAGAGTGTTCACCGTAGCGAAGAGGAAATGCGCCTGCTTAAACTCCCACGCGTGTGCAAATAGAAAGTTCCACGGATACCTCTTCTCCGTTGACGGGCTTTTGCCCTCCATCCCCGCCATCCGCTTCCGTTGCCTGAGGAATCTGTTTTTGCGGGTGCCTAAAAACCACAGGAGTTGGTAATATTTTGTAGCGACATCCTGAAGTATGCTATTGCCCCACATATCCGTATAGGCACTGTTAAGATAGCTGGTTATGGAATTGCGGAACTGCTTCGGCACATCAACCCTTATCCAATGGCAGATGCCGTCAGGGGTGAATAGCACAATTATCCCGTCCGTCATTCTTAGATTATCAGAATACTGGTAGTAGTTCGGGTCGCCGCGGTGGGGGTTTATCTTTTTCCCCGCAAACATAGGATACTCTTTATCGCCCCA
>MHYJ01000107.1:6870-20199 GCA_001828445.1 Planctomycetes bacterium RBG_16_43_13 | reverse complement strand
AGTATCCTTGCCGAGACGCACACCCATAGCCCGTGGCATATAGCTGCAACTACACCACCTCGCTTGAAAACATCCGCAACAAATTCATTCACCGCTGGAAATCTGCGGAGTATGTCGGGTGCATATCCACCAGGGATTATTATGCCATCAAAATCCCCCGCCTTCACATCATTTATATCCGCATTCGGCTGAACCTCATAACCGAGCTTGCTCTTATACGATTTCTTGCCCGTCCCAACTACCACAACCACCGCCCCCGCCTCTCGGAGCCGATAGAGCGGATACCACACCTCCAACTCCTGATACAAATCCTCAACTAATATAACCACTGTTTTGCCTTTTAGTTCCATAATCCTACCTCCCTTAAAGTTAGCGTACTAATCCCATGCACGACAATAGGTACACTATCAGAACTGCAAGTCCTGCTACTGATAACATTATCAAACCGAATGTAATAAAACACTTGATCTCCTCACGCCAGTTTGCTTCGTACCGCTTGCCACAGTTGTTACATATATAAGTAAGATCTACCTTCTTAATCTTTTTGAACCTAATCAGATCGTATGCATAAAATAAGCTACCAAGCATCTTATTCCATAAATTTAACCTTTCCATAATTGATGGGACATTAACATTACAATCTTGACATTTCATATTTACCTTATTTCTTACCCGCAATCTCAAATATCTTATCCATATCCTGTTTGCTAAGATATTCGGCGTCCGAGGCGGCTATATTGTCAGCCACCTGTTCGGGCGTCTTTGCCCCCGGTATAGCAGTAGAGACGACGTCATTCGCAAGGACGAATTTAAGCGCCGCCTGTGCCATCGTCTTTATGTCACCCTTAACCAAAAATCTCAATCGTTCAACTTTTTCGACCCTCTCAGTCCACTCCTCTGGTTTGTAGATGGAACGTATATCAGTATCAGGGAATTTAGAGTTCGCATTATATTTACCCGCCAAAATGCCCCGTTCGAGCGGCTCACGGGCTATGATGCCTACGCCTCGTCCCCTCGCCTGAGGGAGAACCTCTTTTGCGTGCTCCTGCTTGAGGATATTATACACGAGTTGTATTGTCTCCACGCCCAGTTCTATTGACGCAAGTGCCTCGTCCGGCTTTATTATGGAGACGCCCACAAACCTTATATGCCCTTTCTTCTTCAACTCGAAGAGTGCATCAATCGCCTCTCGTTTATTTATCACCTCAAGCGGTGGGTTATGGATTTGATATATGTCGATATAATCGGTCCCGAGTCGTTGCAGTGATTTCTCTATCGCCTTCTTTATATATTCGGGTGTGAAGTTCGGCTTCGCAGGTGTGTTATTGTAGAAATCGAACCCCACCTTACTCGCGATTACTACATCTTTTCTGATGCCCTGTAATGCCCTGCCGACGAGTTCCTCGCTATGCCCTCTGCCGTAGATATCGGCAGTGTCGAAGAAATTACAGCCGAGGTCGAGTGCTTTCTTTATCGCCTCTGCGGATTTTTTGTCATCTGTCGAGCCGTAACTCTTCCCACCTTTCGTAACGCCCCCGATAGCCCAGGCGCCGAAACCAATTTCTGAAATTTTTAATCCCGTCCTGCCGAATGTTCTGTAACGCATAATGTCTCCTCTCTATGTTTGATATTTTTATATATCTACTTCTTTTCATAATGCTTTAGCATCTCTTGTAAATTTTCTATCTTTGTGGTTTCTTTGTTGACTTTTTCTTTCTCAAGTTCTTTTTCCAAAATAACTTTGGCAATGCTATCCCCTTCTATACGCTGAATTATGTAATTGTAAATGATTGAAGTCCTTTCTCTAATTCGTAGCTCTTTATCGCCATCTTTTATCTCGCTTTCAGCCCTTTTTAATATAGAAAGAGTAGCTGGTTTGCCAATCTTTATAAGCGATGAAACGCAAGGATAAACAGTTTCTATGGTTTTCTTATTCGCCTCTTGAGATGGGCAGAAAAGTATATCATCTACGAGTAAATCCACTACCTCTGACACCCGTAATTCACCCAAAAGCTGAACTGCCAATAATCGTCTATCATTTAGCTTATTATAACTCTTCTCTTCTCGTTTCTCCTTCACAATTTCTATAAACCCATCTATTAGTTCCTTTCTCTCCTCCATAATCTTTCCTTTTGCTTTTATCCGTACCTGTTCGTTGTCAGATTTCAATTGTTCTATTAAGATATTACCCTGCATATACATCCAAGAGCATAGAAGAAGGCCTAATGTGAAAAGTGGTATTACTTTTTTTAACATATAAAACCTCCTCAAAAAAAATATTAAGGTGCATCGCCTATTGGCTTATGCCCTTTTTCAATCTCGTTTATTTTTTGTCTTGCTCTACATCCGGTAACACCTTCCCCGGATTTAGTATATTATTCGGGTCGAATATCTTCTTTATCGCACGTATAAGCCCAATCTCTGTCTTACCAAGTGCTAAAGGCAGATAGTTTTTCTGCACATATCCGATGCCGTGTTCGCCTGAAATAGTCCCGCCTAAAGCCACTACACGGCGGAAGAGTTCCTCGACCGCCTTCGGCAATTCCCGCTCCCACTTCTCGTCGGATACACCCTGCTTCAGGAGATTGATGTGCAGGTTGCCGTCCCCTACGTGCCCGTAGGAAACGCTCCTAATCCCATATTTATCGCAGACCTCTTGGACACACTTCACGAGTTCAGGCAGTCGCGCCCGTGGGACGACCGCATCCTCCTCCCTGTATGCGGAGATTTTCTTAACCGCCTCGCCTATCCCCCTTCTCATATCCCATATAAATTTCTGCTTCTGGGCATCCTCCGCTAAAAGTATATCAGGGGCGCCCTCGCTCATACACACCTCGCCAATCTTCTCTATGTCCGCTTCGAGCAATGTCTCGTCATTGCCATCTACCTCTATTAGGAGAAGTGCGGGTGCGTCGCTGTGCGGGAATTTCATTCCCTTCATATCCTCAACTACCTTTATCGCTTGGCTCTCCATAAACTCGCAGGCACAGGGAATTATCTTATTGTGGAAAATCTTCATAACAGAGAGGGCGGCGGATTCTACGCTCGGAAATGGCACAAGCATCGTCTTTTTATACTTGGGCAGGGGGAGAAGTTTTAATATTATCTTCGTTACGATGGCTAACGTCCCCTCCGAGCCGACGAGGAGCTGGGTAAGATTATAGCCCGTTACGTTCTTCAGCAACTTGCCGCCTGTATTTATTATCTCTCCATTTGGTAGCACCGCCTCAAGCCCATAGACGAAATCCTTTGTAACACCGTATTTCAGGGCGCGAGGGCCGCCGGCACAGTGAGCCACGTTTCCGCCTAACATACAACTTCCCCTGCTTGCAGGGTCAGGCGGATAGAAAAGCCCCTGCTTCTCCACCTCTTCCTGAAATGTCTGTGTGATGACGCCCGGCTCTACGACAGCCATCAGGTTTTCTGTGTCAATCTCTAATATTCTGTTCATCCGCTCGAGGGAGAGGACAATGCCGCCGAAGATTGGAAGGGCGCCGCCTGAGAGACCTGTCCCCGCACCGCGAGGAGTTACAGGTATATGCGAGTAACTGCACAACCGCATAATCTCGGAGACCTCTTTAGCAGATGATGGCTTGATTGCCACATCAGGATAAAAATGCAAATCCTCCGTCTCGTCGTGGGAATATGGCTCAATCTCGTCCTTTGCCTCTGCTGATGTGCCTGCGACTATTACATTGCCCTCGCCCACTATGGCTTTTAGTTTGGCAATAGTATCCTTAGATGGTTTATTATACATAATAGTGCCTGATGATACAGGCAGAGGCAGGGGAAGTCAAAGGCAAACTATTTGACCGCACAAGCACTTTATGTTAGTATTCATCGCTATAAATAAGCATTAAAAAAGTTATGAAAGAAGAGTTTTTTGATTATCCGTCGAATGGTGACGCCCATAAAGAGGAAAACCCTTACGAGGATATAGACGACCTTGATTTCGAAGACCTTACCAAAAAGGAGAGGCATAAGTTTTTCAACTATATATTCAGTAAAATAAAGAAGCAACTTAACAAGGAGGAGTTGAAGCTCATATCCGATATGGTGAGGGGCTACGCAAGAAAATACAAGACGGACGGGAGCGGGTTCGAACTCTACGCTATATGCAACTGGTGGGCGGATAAGAATAATCTTGCCACTCCCGACACCCCTGAGGATGTAATACAGCTTGCCCTTGCCCACCCTAAACTGCTTAAATTATAGATTATATGTTCTTTTGAAAGGATTATACTATGGACGAACTGCTGACGAAGGAAAATCTGGAGTGGCGTGACCGCGCCCGCCAAATCGCTGATGAGGTTGTTAGACCCCTCTCCGCAAAATACGACCGTGCACAGGAATATCCGTGGGAGATAAAAGAGGCACTCGCAAAGGCGGGGTTGCTAAAAGTATGGATACCGAAGGAGTTTGGGGGTAATGCTCCGGGCGGAGTTCCAAGCGGTGGTGGTGTTTTGAATCTCTGCCTCGTAGTAGAGCAACTCTCCCGTGCCTGTGGCGGTGTCGGCGTCCTTTTCGCCGTCAATGCACTCGGCTCATTTCCTATAATCTTGGGCGGCTCTAATGAACAGAGAAAGAAATATCTTCCTGATATTGCAAACGGTAAAAAGCTTATCGCATTCTGTCTTTCCGAAAAATTCGCTGGGAGCGACGCAGGGGGTATGAGAACCCGTGCCCGCAAGGAGGGCAGTAACTACATCATAGATGGCGAGAAGAAGTGGACTACGAATGGCGGTGTCGCAGACCTATATACTGTTTTCGCAGTTACAGACCCGGCGTCAAAATCCAAAAGGATAAGCGCCATCCTTGTAGAGAAAGAAACCACCGGCTTCTCCATCGGAAAGACGGAAGATAAGATGGGTATTCGGTGTGTTCCCGTAGTAGAGACGAATTTCAAGGGGTGCAGAGTTCCGCAATCGAATCTCCTCGGCGGCGAGGAGGGGTATGGTTTCCGATTCGCTATGCAGACACTCGATTTGGCACGTCCAGGCGTAGCCGCGCAGGCGGTGGGGCTTGCACAGGGGGCACTCGACTTAGCACTTGTTTACTCTGCCAAACGTAAACAATTTGGACAGTCGATAAATGCATTCCAAGGTATTCAGCATATGTTAGCCGATATGGCGGCGAAGGTAGAGGCAGCGCGATACCTCGTCTATGCGGCGGCGCGTGCGGCTGATGCAGGTGTAACGAATGTCTCCAAACTTTCTGCAGAGTGCAAATACTTCGCCACAGAGACGGCGATGGAGGTAACGACGAAGGCAGTCCAGATTTTCGGCGGATACGGATATATGAAGGACTACCCCATAGAGAAATATATGCGGGATGCGAAGATAACCCAGATATACGAGGGGGCGAATGAGATACAGAAGCTCGTCATAGCGAGAAACTTGATAAAGGAGGGCACCCAACTCTCTCACCTTGAAAAGTATATCCCTACAGAGACGCAGTATGCGTTGGAGGAGTAGAAGGAGATTGTAAGATTAGAAGATTGGAATATTATGGCAATCTAAAATCTTATAATCTGTAATCTTAAGATTAAACTATGCACTATCGTCGGCTTGGCAGGACAAACTTAAATGTCTCGGAGGTTGGCTTCGGTGCGTGGGCAATCGGGGGCAATCAATACGGCAATAGCTATGGCCCTACTATTGATGATGAGTCAATGAGGGCGGTGAGGAGAGCACTTGAGCTTGGCTGTAATTTCTTTGACACTGCTGATGTATATGGCTATGGACATAGCGAGGAGGTTCTTGCTCGTGCATTAGATAACAGCCGTAAAGATGTAATTGTAGCGACGAAGGTCGGCGGCAATTTCTACAGTGGACGGACACGGATGGATTTCTCGCCACAGCATATAAAATTTGCTATCGAGAAGTCGCTCCAGCGGTTGAATACCGACTACATAGACCTATATCAACTCCACAATCCTCCGCTTGAGATGATAAAAGATGGTAAGGTATTTGAGTCACTCGCAGAACTTAAAAAAGAAGGCAGAATCCGATTTATAGGCGTATCAATATTTGAGCCCGCAGAAGGGGTAGAGGCGGTGAAGCACGGGATAGTAGATACGATACAGGTGGTTTATAATATATATCATCAGGTGCCGAGGAATGAGCTTTTCCCTGTGGCTATCAAGAACAATGTGGGGATAATAGTTCGTGAGCCACTTGCGAATGGCTTCCTGACGGGGAAGTTTTCTACCGAAAAGGTTAGTTTTCCGCAGGGTGATATCCGCCATAACTGGACTCTCGACTACTTAAACGCCCGCATATCTGCGACGGAGAAGGTGCGATTTCTAGAGGCGGGTGGGAGGCGGACGCTGACGCAGGCGGCGATAAGGTTTGCTCTATCTGATGACGCCGTTTCAACAGCTATACCCGGTGCGAAGACGGTAAAGCAAGTGGAGGAAAATCTGCTCACGACGACAGTAGAGCCGCTTGCCAAGCAAGAACTCGAGAAAGTATTTGCACTTGCGGAGAGAAACTTCGATTTGTAGAATATCATCTCGTAAAATATGCACCGTATATTTCTCGGGTTAGCTATATGGGCGGGCGTGTTTTTGATATTAGAGGCGGCTCTCGGATTCATCTCCCACTACTGGTATCCTAATATATTTTCATATCACTTCATACTCGGTGTATTCGTAGCTGTATTTGTCGCATTCCTCCATACTATTGTAATGTTTCACTTTGTGGGTAGCGGGAAGGAGATGAAGGAAGCAGTGGCACTGCTCGGTGGAGAGCCGGAGATAATAAAGGATATAAAACACTTTAAGGCGCGGGTGTTCCCATTTGCATTCTTCTCAATACTACTGACTATAGCGGCAGAGGTAATCGGCGGCGGCGTGGACACTGGTGCAATCCCCTCAATCGTTCATCTGATACTTGCGATTGGTGCGGTAATCTTGAACTTCATTGCGTTCCCGATAGAATATAAGATACTGAAGAAGAATTTAATTCTCATAGATTTGTTAGACAAAAAACTATTAGAGAGAGGGCTGACCCTCGATAAGAAGTAACCTACTATGGCAGAAATAGATAGAGAAAATGAGGCAGAATTCCATTTTAAGAAGGAACATGAATTAATCCTTCCTTAATTTTACACTTTGCCCTTGGCTTTTTTAATTTTTAAAGGTGGCGGCCGGATTTGAACCGGCGAATAGAAGTTTTGCAGACTTCTGCCTTACCGCTTGGCTACGCCACCAATCCCGTATAACTTACAAGCCAGAGAGTGCTTATTCAAGTAAAAGCTGACACGGTTTAGTGAACTGATACCTGTTGCTTTTGATATAATATGCAATATAATCTATCCTAATAGTTAATTGTATCAGGAGGTGTTATGCGTAAAGTTATAGCTATTATATTTATTGTATCAATTATCCAACTCATAGGTTGTGCAACTAATCCCGTTACGGGTAAGACAGAGTTTATGCTCGTAACAGAAAGTCAGGAGATATCAATAGGTAAAGAATATTCCCCTAAAGCGGAGAAGGAATTCGGCGGCGTTGTAAAGGACAGGGAGCTTAACAATTATGTAAACGAGGTGGGGCAGAAACTTGCCAAAGCAAGCGATAGGAAGAATATAAAGTATCACTACAAAGTTGTAAATTCCAACGTTGTGAACGCATTTGCCCTACCAGGTGGATATATCTATATTACGAGAGGGCTTTTGATAAAATTGAATAACGAGGCACAACTCGCCGCCGTTCTTGGACACGAGACAGGACACGTTGCCGCACGCCACAGTGCCAAGCAGATATCAGATGCAATGGGTATGTCGGTTCTACTACAGGCAGGTGTGATAGCTGTGGCAAGCCGCGGTTCAGCTGAGGCAGGCACAAACGCAAAGGCAGTCGCAATGTTGGGGGACTTAATTGGCAGTATGATACTACTTGGTTACAGCAGAGATGCAGAATATCAGGCAGACCTTCTTGGTGCTGAGTATTGCTATAGAGCGGGCTATCACCCACGTGCTATGGAGCAGGTCCTAGAAATACTTAAAAAGCTGGATAAGAAAAAAGCGAGTGGTACGGATGAATATTTCCAATCCCATCCTACGACTAAACACAGAATCGATGAGGTGGACAAAAAGCTACAGAAGAAGTATAAAGATGCTGATGATAAGGGGCTCACATATGGTGAAGAAAGTTTCAAAAAACGCACTAAGAAATTCCGCGATAGTATGATTGTATATGAGAAACTCGATAAAGCAAAGGAAGAGACCGCTAAAGGGAATCATCCTACTGCCCTCTCAATACTTGATGAGGCAGTCGCCGCACAGCCAGATAATGAATTTTTCTATTTAGAGCGTGCAAAGACATATTTGGCAAGTGGCGAACATAAAAAGGCAGAGCAAGATTTCTTGAAGGCAAAACAGCTTGACCCAGAGAATTTCGACGCCCTGCTCGGTTATGGCATAGAACGTTACAAAAATAGGGACTACGAGACCGCGGAAAATGACTTAACCTCTGCGTCTAAAATTATCTCATCAGAAATATCCTGCCACTACTATCTGGGCGAGACCAAGCTTGCCCTTGATAAGATGGGGGAAGCACGTAAAGAATTAGAGACAGTTATTACGCTTGCAAAAGAATTTGCAAAAAATGGCACATCAGACGAGGACACTAAACAATTCGCAGAACGTGCGGAGAAACGGTTGCGAGAGGCGCGGCTACAGAAGTAAGTGTAATTTATCCATTCAGAAATTCTTCCACTATTCTATTAAACTTTTCTGGTGCCTCAAGCATAACGCAGTGCCCAGCGCCTGATATTGTTCTTATAGTTACATTGCACAAGCCATCCCTCAATATATAGTCCTGCCTGTTTCTTACGACCTTATCCCTATCAGTGGTAACTATGAGTATAGGAACTACGGCTTCTTTAAGCCATCGGCTAAAATCTATGTTTTGCAGGGAAATTAGTCCTCCTACCATAGGGCGGTATCCTCCTCTCGCAATATCATCTATTAGTTCATCATCCATTCGTGCCATAATATCTTTTGCAATCCAACGTCTTACTGTTCTGATCTTGCAGAGTAGATATGTGAGCGACCTCACAATCGGTAATGAGAGCATTCGAACCCTTGTCGAGAAGGCATCTTTACCTTTAATGACAGGATTTACCAGTATCAGCTTATCTATTATTTCTCGTGATTGAATTGATAATGCTATAGCTATGGTCCCACCCATAGAGTGCCCTAATACATTAGCTTTTTTTATTGAGAGAACATTCAAAAATTTATGTATGAAGTCAGCAAAACCATTGATGCTATAGTCGATTTTTGGTTTATCTGATTCGCCGAATCCGATGATATCAGGTGCTATGCATCTAAAGGATTTCGACAATTCTGGTATATTAGAGCGCCAGAACTTATTAGACGCTCCCCAGCCGTGTAGGAAAAGAATCGGCTTGCCCTGCCCTTCATCTATATAGCAGACATTAGAGCCATCTACTTTTATCTTTTTAATATTTCCCTCTTCTCAGTAAATCTCTCGCTATCACAAGACGCTGTATTTCATTTGTGCCCTCAAAGATGCGGTTGACGCGGGCATCTCTATAAAATCGCTCTATCTGGTATTCTTTCATATAACCATTGCCGCCGTGGATTTGGAGTGCCTTGTCTATTACCTTTCCTGATTCTTCTGAACAGAGTGCCTTAACTATTGCTGACTCCCTCGAGAAGGGTATCCCCTGTTCGCACATCCACGAGGTCCTATAGACCATTGACTCCATAGAGTATGTAGCCGCTCCCATATCTGCTAACATAAATTGTATTGCCTCTTGCTCGGCTATTGGTTTGCCGAATTGGACTCTCTGTATCGAGTAGTTAATGCTTACGTCGAGAACCTCTTTAGCTGCCCCTAAACAGCAAGCACCTAAGCTGAGGCGGCCCCTGTCGAGCGTTGCGAGTGCGACTTTGAATCCTTCGCCTACCTTGCCGAGGATATTCTCATTAGGGACACGCATATCCTCGAATATGAGCTCTACCGATTGAGCCGCCCGTATACCCATCTTCTCATCGTTTTTTCCTACCTTGAAGCCCTTAAATCCTTTTTCTACGATAAACGCTGTTATACCGCCGTGGGCGCGCAGATTTTTATCCGTAAGTGCGTATACGATTATTACATCCGCGATACTGCCATTCGTAATCCATATTTTTGACCCGTTGATGACCCAGTCGTTTCCGTCTTTTACTGCTGTGGTAGAGAGGTTTGCAGCGTCTGAGCCGGCGTTTGGCTCTGTAAGTGCATAAGCCCCAAGGAGTTGCCCTTGAGCCATAGGGACTAAATATTTCTGTTTCTGCTCCTCTGAGCCGGCTAAATAAATAGAGGTGGCGCCGATGGACTCGTGGGCGCCGATGAGTGCTGTGAACGACCCACAACCGCGGGATAGCTCCTCGCACATTATGTTATAACTGATTTCTCCACCTCCTGCGCCGCCGTATTTCTCAGGAAACTTTATTCCGAAAAGCCCAAGACCCTTCGCAGTTTCTATCAGGTGTTGCGGTATCTTTTTTGTCTCATCAATCTCTATGGCAAGGGGTTTTATCTCCCTATCCACGAACTCCTTCACCATCTGGCGAATCATCTCCTGCTCTTCTGAGAACTTAAAATCCATAAATGCCTCCTAATCCAATATATATTTTTCCACGTTAACGACTTATCTATCCTTAAACTTTGGCTGTCTCTTCTCGAGGAAGGCGGATATGCCTTCCTTTTTATCCTCTGTCATCATAATTTGTCCGAAGAGTTTTGCCTCGAGTTTCAGGGCATCCTCCAGTCCAACCTTTGAGCCCTCTCGCAGTGCCTTTAAGATGTATGCTATGGCAACCTTTCCTTTTGAGCCGATTTTCTTCGCCAAGCCAACCGCCTGTGTCATAAGTGCTGAGTCAGGGACGACCATATTCACTAATCCTAAATATTTTGCGTCTTGGGCGGAGATGGGCTCACCTGTAAGGGCAAGTTCCGTTGCCTTTGCCTGACCGACCAAACGTGCAAGGCGGACCGCACCACCTAAACCTGGCATTATACCTATGCTTATCTCTGGCTGACCGAACCGTGCCTTATCACTTGCTATCCTTATGTGGCAGGATATAGCAAGTTCATTTCCACCACCGAATGCAACGCCGTTAATAGCGGCAATTACGGGTATATCCGATTGTTCTATGGCATTCAGGACTTTATGTCCGTTGAGGCAGAGTGCCTCGCCATCCTCAGCACGGGCGATATTCAAAATTTCTTTTATATCTGCGCCCGCCGCAAATACCGTTCCAGCACCTGTTAACACTATTGCCTTCATAGCGGGATTGCCCTTGAACGTATTGATTGCATCCGTTATCTCCCTGAATACATTAGAGGAAAGTGCATTAACAGGGGGATTGGAAATGGTTATTATGCCAACGCACTCGTCTGTAGAGACCTTCACAAACTTATAGTCCGCCATAAGCTCCTCCTTTCTAAATAAAAATATCAAGTATAACTAAAGAATCCTTTCTTCGTTTTTACTCCCAAATAGTTTGCACCGACCATTCTCTGTAGAAGTGGCGATGGATGGAATCGCTGTCCGTATATATTTTCTAATCTTTGCAGTTCCACCAACACATTTTCTATACCGGCAGAGTCAGCATAGTGGAGTAAGCCGCCTTTATCTTGCGGGAATCCAGTTCCTGCAATCATTGCCAAGTCAATATCTCCAGCAGTTGCTACACCCTCCTCAAGACATATAGCCGCCTCGTTTATCATAGGGTAAATAAGTCGCATAGGTGCTAATTCATCTCGTTTAATCACTTTTTTGGGAATTATATTTTTCAGTTCATTCGTTCTGCCATCATATACATAAAAACCAGCCCCTGATTTTATACCAAGCATTTTTCTGTCATAAAGTTCCTTGAGTAGATGTGGCGGTTTTAGCCGTTCGCCATAAGAACTATACATTACATTAGCGGCATTGTAGCATATATCTATACCGAGCGTATCTGCTAACTTAAACGGCCCCATAGGCATACCGAATTTTACCATTACTTCGTCTATCTCTTCCACTGCGGCTAATCCTTCTTCTAACGCATAGGTTGCCTCACAGAAATACGGCATCAGGAGGCGATTGACGAGAAATCCGGCGCATTCCTTTACGCGAATAGGTATTTTGCGTATGTTCTCTGCAAAAGAAACAACAGCGTCAATGGTTTCTTGTGATGTCTGCAACGCAGGTATAACCTCTACAAGCTTCATAACTGGGGCGGGATAGAAGAAGTGCATACCTACAACGTTTTCTGGTTTTTTCGCGGCAGATGCTATAGCGGATATTGAGAGGGCGGAGGTGTTTGTAGCGAGGATAGTATGCTCTGGACAGACCTTACCGAGTTCGCTGAACACCTGCTTTTTTAGAGTCAAATCCTCAGGAACTGCCTCTATAACTAAATCCACATCCGAGAGGTCTCCGTATTTAGTAGTGCCTGTTATGAGAGACATTTTTGCATCCACGTCTGTCTGTGACATCTTGCCCTTTTTTAGTCGTGTCTCATAGAAAGAACGTGCGGCTGATAATCCTTTTTGAACGAAGGTGTCATTAACGTCTTTTAGAACTACCGGTATGCCCGTAAATGATATGACCTGTGCAATGCCGGAGCCCATAAGCCCTGCTCCAATTACCCCAGCTTTGTAGATATACATACTAAAATTAGTCCGTCAGATATATTACAAAATAACCTAATCACTGTAAAGGGTATCTATCAATTTCTTATACTTCTCATCTATGAACTTACGTTTTGGCTTCATAGTGGGGGTAAGTTCTCCACACTCGATAGTGAAGTCATTTTCAAGGAGGATAAATTTCTTTATTGTTTCAAATTGTGATAGATTGGCATTTACTTTTTCTATCTCGTTTTCTATTATCTGCTCCAGCTCACTTTTTGAATGGCTGGATACCCTGCTAAAGTTTGGGATAATGAGGGCGGAAACAAACTTCCGATTATTGCCGACCACAACGGCGGTTGATATATACTGGCTTATTTTAAGTGCTGTCTCTATTGGTTGAGGTGCTATGAATTTACCGCCAGATGTCTTTATCAGGTCTTTCTTCCTGTCCGTAATCTTTAGGAAGCCATCCTTATCTACTTCACCAATATCTCCTGTATAAAGCCAGCCGTTCTTGATAGTTGTTTCTGTTTCCTCTTGTCTTTTGTAATAGCCCGCCATAACGTTTGGCCCCTGCACGAGCACCTCGCCATCCTCTGCTATATAGATAGTTACGTTTGGTATTGGCTTGCCGACTGTGCCAATTCTGAAGACCGTCTCCGTGTTAACGGATACTACGGGTGATGTCT
>MHYJ01000107.1:0-6733 GCA_001828445.1 Planctomycetes bacterium RBG_16_43_13 | reverse complement strand
AGTATAGATGCCAATGTGAATCTTATGTTGTTTAGAAAAGAGGGGTTTTGATAATGTCGCTCACCGCAATTTTTCGCCCATTTGAACATCGTTCTTTTTAACGTGCCGGCGCCTGCTATTTCATCCATAATACGTGAATACAGTTTTTCATAGAAACGAGGGACAGCCGCTATTATTGTAGGTGAGACATCTTTGATATTTTCTACCACCTTTCCTATATTCTCTGGATATGCTATTGAGGCACCTGTATAGAATAGGGCATAGTCAACCACGCGTTGGAAGACGTGGCTCAGCGGTAGAAACGAGAGGGTAACATCCTCTGCGGAGAAATTAAATATATCGGATACGGATAGCACATTTGAAAGTATATTCCTGTGTGTAAGCATTACGCCCTTCGGCTCTCCTGTCGTGCCGGATGTATAGATTAGGGTAGCCAAATCGTTAGGAGAAACATTAGCGGGTGGGTGATTAACTGTTGCATTTCCTCTTTCTTCATTTATTATTTTTGATAACGTATTTATCCCTGCCAAGTTTGGGCCATCTATTGATACTATACCCTTTAGTTCCGGCAAAGGAGTTTTTATACCTTTGACCTTGTTGTAATACTCAACGTTTTCTACGAAGATTATCTTAACGTCTGCATCTCTGAGGATGTATCCTATCTGGTCGGCTGTTAGTGTGGTATAGATAGGAACTGTTACACATCCTGCCGTTAGTATGGCGTAGTCGATTATAGCCCACTCGGGCCTATTATATGATAGGATGGCAACCTTATCGCCTTTATTTAGTCCCTGTGATATGAGCCACGTGCGGACATTCCCAACGTCTCTTGCAACCTGTTCAGTTGATATGTCTCTATAACTTGTGTTGACCTTATGCGAAAGACAATCCCGTCTTCTGCGGTTTTCTACAGTGTCGAGGAACATCTCGTTAAGCGTTGTGGGATACATATACTTATCACTTTTGACTAACAGAACATATCTTATAAATCAAGGAAAAGTGTTTGACTATATTGTTGCTATGGGGCATAATTATAGCTCAGGGGGTTTATGCTGAATAAGATAACAGTTCTCTCTACGATGTTACTTTGGTTACTTTGCGGCTGTTCTATTATATTCGGACCTTCTGATGTGGTGCGGCATCCTCACAATAACAAGACATCACAGCAGTATTCATACATTCCACCGCTCTACGATAAGTATACCTATGGTGATGTGAAATCATATAACGTCGGAGAGTGGGTGTTATATAAGATTACCTCAGCGGGGGATGAGACGTCTGACCTAAAAATATCAGTAGTAGCTAAAGAGGGTAATAATTTCTGGATTGAGGTATCTGGGAATGGTCTTCAGGGGGTATCCCGCCAATTTGTTACACCCGAATGTAATATTAAGAAGGCATTTTATTCAGAGAACAATAAGCCACCAACGGAGCAGACAATAGAACACTATGTAGATGTTCCCAGCGAATGGCCTAAGATGAAAGATAAGAAAGTTGGACGGCAGGTAATGGAGTTTAAGGTAGGTAAATTTGATACTATAGTTACGAAAACTACGTTCACAGATGAGGATGGCCGTCTAACTGAGGAGACGAAATATACAAGCAGCTATATACCTAAACTTTATTCTGATGGATTGATTATGTTAAATGGTGCCGCAGGTGCAAAAGTTAAGCATATAGAGCTTATTTCCTTCGGAAAAGATGCTAAACCTACTATACAAATACCTAATCAGTAAGCCCAGTTGCTCTGTCCTGTTTTTACTACTGACCTGCTGTGCAGGTGGGATATATGTTCCACTATTTGACGGAGAGGCAGTTCTGGGAAGATACCCCAAATTAAAAGATGTGATTGTAATGGCAGAAAACTACGTAGAGAAGGAAAAGCAAGACGAGATATGGGTTATTGATGACGAGCGTGTTATAGATGCAGGCGTGAAGTTGAAGTTAGAGATTATCGGCTATGATGATATGGCGAGTGTTTACCTAATCCCGTCAAACGGTGTAATTAGTATAAAGTATATAAGGGATGTAAGTGTAAGGGGTAAAACGTTACGCGATCTCCGAGACGAGGTAGAAAAGAAATTAAAAGAATATCTATTAAATCCACAGGTAGTGCTATCGGTTATGGGTTATGCTACGAGAGAGAGTAGTGGCACGGTAACGGTATTGGGCAGGGTAGAAAAAAGTGGGAGGTATGAGCTGTCTATGCCAAATCCATACCTGAAAAATAACACGCCACAGACCCTTTTTGTGCTAATTGTCAAGGCAGGTAGAAAGAGTGACTCCGCTTTGACGCAGGTTATGGTGATAAGGAAGAGAGATAATAACTACGAAGTAATAGTATGTGACTTGGTAAAGTTCAACGTAATGGGCGATATGGCACAAAATATTATACTGCGAGACGGTGACATTATTATAGTTCCTGTGATATATGGCGAAAAAGAGCAGTCAGCAAGGGAATTGGAATATATTGAGGCATACATAAACGGCAAAATAGGTATAGACGGTTTGACACGGGAACTTGGCAATAAATGAAATATAAGTTCGCCTATAGCACAAATGCATATACCAACTTCTCGTCATCAGAGGCAATAGAAAGAATAAGCAGATTAGGGTTTGATGGTGTAGAGATACTCGCCGATGCTCCTCACATCCTACCTAATAAAATAAAGGATTATGAGATAGATGCATTAAAGTCGGTTATAGAATCATACTCTCTGGCGATATCTAATATAAATGCAAATACTGCCGAAGGACTGGAATCTATAATTTCTCAAGATTCAACGAATAGGAGGAAACGTATAGATTACATAAAACGATGTATATACATAGCCAATAAATTATGTAGTAAGAATATATCAATATCTGTAGAGCAGAGAAGTTCTACCTGTTCTGATAGTGAAGCATACGATATATTACTTGCCTCACTAAAGGAGATACTTACCTCTGCGGAGCAATACAACATAAAAATAGGGATAGAGTATGAGCCGGGATTCTATATTGATAATGCGGATAAACTCTTACGCATTATAGCTGATATTAGCCATCCTCTATTGGGTGCAAACCTTGATATAGGGCATTCTGCTGTGGCAGGTGATGATATAGGGCTGACGATTGAACCGCTTGCCGACAAGATATGGAATATACATTTAGAGGATATAAAAGGGGGAGTTCATAATCACTTAATCCCTGGTGAAGGCGATATAAACTTTCGGTCTCTGAGAACCGTTCTTGATAGGGTAGGATATAGCGGCTTTATAACGTTGGAACTCTATCCGTATAAGAATAATCCTGATGAGGCAGGCAGGAAAGGATTAGAGTACATAAGAAATATATTCTGCTAATAGATTATTCCTCTCCTCCTTGTGGTTTTGCCCTGCAGGTTACTATTGTGATGTCGTCGTGCTGTTCTGCCTTACCTTGATGTTCTTCAACCACCTTTACCATTAAGCTTATGAATTCATTAGAGCCCTTTTCTGCGAACTCTTTGACCTTCATATAAAATCTGTTCTGACCAAGTGGTTCATCTTTTTCATTCATTGCCTCTGTAACTCCGTCAGTATATATAACGAAGCGGTCGCATTTATACATCTGTAGTTTCTGCTCCTTTATGGAACGTTCGAAGATGGGTCCTTTATCTATACCGAGTGCTAATCCGCTTGGGTTCACGAGGTGACAGGTATTTGATGCCTTTCTCCATAGCACCATAGGGTTGTGTCCCGCACTCGTAAGACAAAGTGTGTCTTTTTTTGTGTCCAGAATAGCATAGAATGCAGTAACAAACATCCCACGCTTTATATCATTATGGAGTATGCGATTTACTCGTATAAACGTCTCCGCAGGGGAATCAGTTCTTGTTGCCTCGCTTCTAATGAGTGCCCTTGCCTCAGTCATAACCATACTACCGGGTATGCCTTTACCTGATACATCTGCCACAAGTAAGCCCAATCTGTCGCTATCAATTTCTATAAAGTCGTAGTAATCGCCACCGACATCTCTTGATGGCTTATAATATGCACCTAATTCATACCCTGTAAGTTGTGGTATCCTTTTTGGTAGCAGATTTGCCTGTATCTCCTCGGCTATTGCAAGCTCGTGGTCAAGCATACCTCTCTCCGTATCGCTCAACGGCTCATCTACTTTCTTAAACTTCAGTAGACCCATCCGCGGTCTTACACCGCCTCTTCTGAGATGAGGTCTCATTGCAACGGTCTGCCTGTGTAGGGATGTTCTCCCAGCCCTTTTATATGGAGGATTATTATATGTTGCCATAGTTAGTGAGTAGTGCTACTTTCTGTAGTAGAGACGGTTGGTTTTGGTGCAGATGGCTTACTTTGCACTTCCTGCTTCTGCGGTATATTTAGCAACTCATCAAAATTGTCGAGTATCTTCTGGTAAGTAGCAACCGCATCCTCTTTTGCAAAGAATCTCTTCAAATATATGCCTACTAACACCTTGAACTTACCATTTATATCTGTTTCGTTGACAGCAACCTCATAATTTGGAAACTCTGGATGTGGCTGTCTGTCGTAGAGTTGCTGGGTCAAGATGGCATAGAACTTCCCATTTCCTCCCTCTACTATAGTATGTCGTAGTTGACGGCTATATTTGGGTGGTGTTTCTGATATTATTTTCATAGCGGTAAACAATTATTTACTTTACTCTGTTATCTCTGCCCACTTCCCATCGCCTTCCCAAATTCGGATGGAGAGTTTATGCTCACCATTAGAGCCAATTCTCTCTTTCAGGTTTTTATGTATCTCTGCACACATATTTTCGCAGGATGGATACTGTAATATGGTATTCAGGTTCACATGGTCAAATGTTTTCAGTATAGCCCGTGTTTCTCTCTTAAGGATATCAAAATCAATTACCATTCCGTTCGTAACTGGTCCATCCATAGTTACCTCAACTTTATACGTATGGCCGTGCGGGACGCCGCATTTTTGGTGACCCGGTAGAGAGTGCATACTGTCGATATGTTCTACTATGCCCACTTTCATATAGAATTTAATTTTTACTATCTTCTTGGTTTCTAACAGTTCTGAGGAATACATCCTCTAAGGTCTCCGTCGTATAATCGGCTGTAACGACCCTGCCACCATCCTTTATTACTGTCTCTTCTAATTTTCTACGTGTCTCGTCGGTTATATTGCTGAAGGTCATAGTAATGGAGTTTTTGTTCTTTAGAAGTTCTGATACAGAGCCATACTTTCTGAGCACACCTTCGTGGAGGATAGCAATCCTATCACATATATCCTGAACATCAGCTAATAGGTGGCTGGAGAGAAATATTGTTTTCCCTTTCTTCTTCAGGTCGAGGATTAAATCCTTCATCTGGCGGGAGGATATGGGGTCGAGCCCACTTGTTGGCTCATCCAAAAATAGCACATCGGGATCGTTTATTAATGCCTGTGCAAAGCTAACGCGCCTTACCATACCCTTCGAATATTCCTTTAACTGCCTTTTTCGCGCATTAGTCAAGCCGAACTGGCTTATCAGTCCATCTATGCGTCTCTTTCTCTCCTTATGGGGAATTTTGAATAGGCGTCCAAAGAAATCGAGCGTCTCATCTGCATTTAGAAATCTGTATAGATACGACTCCTCGGGTAGAAAGCCGATACGTGCCTTTACAGCAACGTCAGTTGGCTTTTTGGAGAGAACCCATGCGTCTCCCCCTGTAGGAAATATTAGCCCCAGTAGGAGTTTCATAGTGGTTGTTTTACCTGAGCCGTTTGGACCGAGTATGCCGAAGATTTCACCTTTGAAGACCTTGATATTGAGATGGTCGAGTGCCTTGAGGCGAGGCCTCCCCCAGAAGTCCTTATATACTTTTGTTAGATTTTCTGTCTCAATTACAGCATCCTTGTCCATAGTAAGCACCTATCGAGGATTATAACTCGCAGTTCAGCCATCCCCCAAAATATAGAGAATATTCTATTTATGTGGAGTTGCCCCTGAGGGAGGCTGAGATTCCTTTTCGATTTTGCGTGCAAGCTGAATTTCCTTGCGTCTACGGGTCTCGCTCGGCTTCTCGTAGTAGGACAGTTTTCTTACATCTCGAATGAGTCCTTCTTTTTCACATATTTTTTTGAACCTTCTCAGGAGCATATCGAGTGGCTCGCCTGCTTTCGCCTTTACCCTTATCACCTAAATCAACCCCTTTCTATTCTGTGATAATATGGCAATCTAAATTTACATCAAGACACATAATTATACAAATCGGCTATTAGAATGCAAGTATAAATATTAAAAACTATTTGACTTGCTAATATATATCTGATAGGGTTACTTGGTAATTTTTTTCCACCCTAATATGACTAAAAGTAAAGACCATACAAACTTATACGAGATATTGAAAGGTCCGCTTGGTGATAAGGTCATCAAGCCGAAAACTGAGGTGCCTGCAGAACAACATTCACCTGTTGCTCAGAAGGCGGAGGTAGCCACAGTCGTGGAGGATAAGGTAGAGCCATCCCGAAAGGAAGTTGAACGGGTGCAGGATAATGTTGTAAAACAGCCCATTTCACAAGTTAGCACGGTGCAGAGTATGCCCACAGCAGTTCCGACGATACCTACTGTGCAGAAGTCGCCTGTTGATAGTTCTCAATACAGCAGGGCTATACCGGGTAGTCCTGCCGATATTGGTGAGAATATACTGAAGATAAGCTACAACACTGCCATATTTTTACTCATAATATTTATAGGGCTATTGATTATGGCTTATGCCCTT
>MHYJ01000106.1:6430-6726 GCA_001828445.1 Planctomycetes bacterium RBG_16_43_13 | reverse complement strand
TCCCGTCTCTACCGTCCCGCAGGCGGAGAGAAGCGAAAATCCCAAAACACAAATCACAAATTCCAAATAAATCCCAATGACCAAATCCCAAGTTCCAAACAGGGTTTGCAATTTGGTGCTTGAGTTTTGGTGCTTATTTGTCTTTTGGTGCTTGCTATTTGGTATTTTTCCTATCATATCTTCCTTAATTTTTATTTTTGCTCTTTGATTTTTGCATTTTCGTTATTATGCTACCCTCCCTATAAATTGTCAAGCAACTTTTTTCAACAATCTCATTCAACATTCTCCATTCCGCA
>MHYJ01000106.1:3766-6358 GCA_001828445.1 Planctomycetes bacterium RBG_16_43_13 | reverse complement strand
CTCCCACTATATAAAAGCCCTTCTCGAATTTCTTCATCAGGCCATCGTAGGCGGGACCGAACTCAAGCATCTCAATTGGGACGGGTTTGCCCTCCTTTATCATCTTATGGAGGTCTATGTAACGTTGGTCATTGAGGAGGACAGGGGTGAGGATGTTCGAGGCGGCGCTCACTACTGCGGCAAACTCCGGTGCACGGGCTACCGCTATCTCCCCTGCTATGTCCATAAAGATATACGGGAGGTCTTTCAGGAATATCTCCTTATGTCCAAAGGATTTATTAGAGGCAAGGAAGGATGAGAATTTATAGATTATATTTCCCTCGTCGGGTATGTCGAATGTTGCGAGGTGGTAGCATCTCAGATGCTTGCCGCCGCTATATATATTTATCCAGAGGCATGCCTTTTTCTCTTTTATCTCTTTTCTCTTGGTAAGGTCGGGTATGGAGATGTCGATGGTTGCCTCGCCCCTCTCTCTATTGTAGTCGGTTAACTCTATGGATGGGGATGGGGGGATGTATTCGGGGATGTTTGGCGGGATGAAGCGAGGGGTGGACATCTTTCTGGCGTAGAGTATCATATTCGAGCCGACGAAGGATTGCCTACCTACCATCAGTTTGGGTCTACGCGGGTAGGCGGATATAGGCATATGTCCATAACTAACTGTTTTGTTCTTCTCTATGAGGTGGGCGGAGCCCTGAGCTCTGGCGTCAAACTCCCAGAGTTCAGCAACTTTATCAGGGACGGCGGGCCAGATATTGTTATACATTGTGAAGTTCCGCCTGACACTCATCTGTTTTTCAGTGTATTCGACTCTATATTGTCGTGCGAGTTGCCGTGCGATTAGCCGCCCACGTCTGCCGACATAGAAGACCATCGGCTCGGTGAGCATAATCTTCCCAGTCATCTGTGCGGTACTCCTGCCTTTTGCCATATATTGTGATTATAAAAAATGCCAGCTACAATTCTATATATATCTATGAGTAGGGTAAGCCCATCTTTTTCCTTTTGGCTCGCCATTTTCTTTTGTATTGTAAGTAGTGTTTTTTATTCTTTTGGTAATGTTTCCTTGCCCATTTTCTCAGCTCGTCGCGGTGTTCCCGTCGCCACTTTTTCGCTGTCTCTTTTCTCTTCTCGCTCTGTGCGAGTTTGTTCCTACGTTTCGTGTAGGAAGGCAGAGTGCCGTCTTTTTTCCTCCGCTTCATAATTCTCTCCGTAGCATTTACGGATAATTTAGAGATACGGCTATGGAATCTACGTTGCGGAGTGGTTGGTTTGCGAGGGATGGGAATAACAACCTTATATTCTTTAGAGAAGGTGCTATCGAGGGCGGGGTCGTCGGGGGTTATGAAGCCGACGAGGGACGTCTTTATACGGATATTGCCGCACGTGAGGAGCGAGAACGGGATAATCTCTCTTCCCCATCGTGCCTTAGATGCGGTGAAATGGTCGAGAATGGTGGTAACTTCGGCTATGTGTTGCGACATTCCGTGGCTAAAATCTCTAACTGGGTTTATCTTTATTACCTTTATAAGATGGTATGCCTGCTTAAATATAAACTGCGGGCAGATGTAGATGAGGAGAAAGAGGTGTGAGTATTCACCTCTATCGTATGGGTGGTAGGAAATAGTAAGGCGAATACGATTATCTTTACCGATTTTGGCTGATTCTATTTTAGGTGAATGAGGGGCAGTATCGGCATCAGGCATTTTAGTAGCGACAGAGCGAAAACCGCAGGCGAGGCGGATGAAGTTCGAGTGGCAAAATTTTCCATTTTGGCTGGCGTGGTCGGGTAGCCGTCTGCCCGTAGCTACTCCCTCAGGGTCTGTAGATTTCTGAAGGAGTGTAGGATAGACACAGCTATAGAAGAATTTAGAGAGCAAGCCCATTATAGCTCGTGCGTGGAGTTGTTTCCTGGAGGGTTTGTCTACAAACTTCTTATTAGGGTAGCGTAGGATAATCTCTCCCGTTTTTGGATGCTTATATGATATACGGGCTCCTTTTATGTGTCCATAATTTAGTAACTGTAACGTCTGACTTATGTGTTTAACAATCACAAGAGACAATATAAACAGGGTATTAGCACTCGTCAAGGTAAATATTATGCCGAAGTTTTAGTTTGAATTTAGTCAAACTTTTTAGTATTTTACCCCGTTAGAAATTGTTAAAGTTTAGATTATATCCTAATGTTTTGTTACCCAGACAACTAAAGTGATATTTCTAACGGGGTTTATCTATCCTTATGAGTAGGGAATACAATCCATATAACAGGTTTAATGCGTTCCTGACGGGATGTCTGTATGGCTTCCTGTCGTCGTTTCTGACGATAGTGGTTGGGTTAGTAGTAAATGCGGAGTTTCTCTGGAGCGTCGAGGGGTTAGCAGCAAATGCGGTTATATTCACGGTAGTAGGAGGCATCATAGGATTTTCCACGGCGCGAAAGATGCCGTAACAAGCATCGCGAAACAATTCTCTTGACTATTTCAGCAGGACCTCTTACTATGTGTGCCGATTCTGAGGTAATTGTTCTTTTCGATAAAAGTATAAAAACGACGCGGGGTGGAGCAGTCCGGTAGCTCGTCGGGCTCATAACCC
>MHYJ01000106.1:1810-3751 GCA_001828445.1 Planctomycetes bacterium RBG_16_43_13 | reverse complement strand
AAATCCGCCCCCCGCTACCAATATTTTAGTAGTTGACAACAGTTCTTGATATAGCTAACATAGGTTATCAGCTATGGCTCTTGAAGAGGAAGTTGCAACTAAGAAGTCCAAGGCAAAGGGCAAGGTCTATATTGTTGCAGAATGGTGCAAAGGGTGTAATTTTTGCATTGAGTTCTGCCCCACCAAAGTTTTAGCCGTATCTCAGGAATTCAATAATAAAGGATACCATCCCCCATTCTCTAAACATCCCGAGAAATGCAGTGGCTGTGACCTCTGTGGGATGGTCTGCCCCGACCTCTGTATCTGGGGTGTAAAGGAAGAAGATGATAAGTAATAGTTCAACGGTTAAGTATAAAACGGCAAAGGCAGACCCTAAGGGCGTCCTGACAGGCACCCATTTCCTTGATGGAGACCACGCCTGCTGTGAGGGAGCGCTTGCCGCGGGATGCCGCTTCGTAGCAGGATACCCTATCACACCCTCAACTGAGGTCGTGGAGAGATTTGCACAGAGAATACCTACAATTGGCGGCGTTTTCATACAGATGGAGGACGAAATCGCATCCTCTATCGCCATCATAGGCGCCTCTTGGGGAGGGAAGAAGTCGATGACTGTTACATCAGGTCCCGGTTTCTCTCTAATGATGGAGCATATCGGTTTGGCGGTTATGATGGAGGTTCCCTGCGTTTTTGTAGATGTCCAGCGAGGCGGTCCATCTACAGGGCTTCCCACACTCCCAGGACAAGGCGATATGATGCAGGTTCGTTGGGGTTCACACGGCGACTATGAAATTATAGCCCTCTGCCCAAATTCGCCGCAGGAGGCGTTCGACTTTACCATATCCGCCTTTAATCTTGCAGAAATATATAGAGTTCCAGTATTCGTTATGCTGGATGAGTGCATAGGGCATATGCTTGAAAGGGTTGTTATACCGCCTCCAGAGGAGATAGAAATAGTCGAACGTAGATATACTACCCTGCCTCCAGAAAAGTATCTCCCCTACAAGGCAAATGACGATTTAGTTCCAGATATGGCGCCCGTAGGGGCGGGCTATAGATTCTACACGACAGGGATAACCCACGACGAGAGGGGTTATCCTGCTGTGAACCCTGAGGCACAGGATAAACTCGTCAAACGGCTCATCAATAAGATACGGCTCAATGCAGATAAGATTATCCGCTTCGAGGAGGATAAGGTCGAGGGTGCGGATGTTGTAGTCGTCTCATACGGCATAACATCCCGCGTCGCAGTAAAGGCGGTCGATATGGCACGGAAAAAAGGTATCAAGGTCGGCATCCACCGCCCTCTCGTCATTTGGCCCTTCCCTGAAAAGAGGATTAGAGAATTGTCTAAAAAGGTGAAGGCGTTTGTAGTTCCAGAGATGAATATGGGGCAGGTATATTTCGAGGTTGAGAGATGCGTCGGCGGAAATGCGAAGACATTCTTAATCCCACACGCAGGAGGCACAGTCCACAGCCCTGAGGATATATATAAGGTAATAATGGAGGCGGCAAGATGAATCCAGCAACTATAAATTTAGAGCGACCTGAGCATCCGATAGCCGATTATCTCCGTCTTGAGAGATTCCCCAATATCTGGTGTCCCGGCTGTGGGATTGGCATCGCTATGCACTGCTTTATACGGGCATTGGAGAAGAGCGGCATCAATCGAGATAGTTTGGCTATGGTCTGCGGTATAGGGTGTTCGAGTAGGGTGGGCGGATACCTGACGATTGATTCCTTTCATACGACTCACGGTAGAACACTACCTTTCGCTACAGGGTTAAAATTAGCAAAGCCATCGCTCAAGGTCGTGGTCTTTAGCGGTGATGGCGATTTATTCTCTATAGGAGGTAACCATTTCATCCACGCCGCCAGAAGAAATATGGACTTGACTGTAATCTGCATAAATAACCACAACTACGGAATGACAGGCGGGCAGGC
>MHYJ01000106.1:370-1751 GCA_001828445.1 Planctomycetes bacterium RBG_16_43_13 | reverse complement strand
AACCGTTCAATCTACCCTACATAGCGGAGTGCTGTGGGGCGGTCTATGTGGCGCGGTGGACGACATTCCACGTTACGCAACTCACTAAGGCGATTAACGAGGCGATGGCGAAGAAGGGGTTCTCATTCGTAGAAATTTTAGCCCCCTGCCCCACCTGTTTCGAGAGGAGGAATAAACTCGGAGACGGAGTGGATAGGATGAAATTCTACAAAATGAAGAGTATTACCAAGAATGGCGCCAATACTAAGGACTTGGACATAAATTTCCAGAGCGACATAATAGTGGGAAAATTCGTTGACAAAGAGAGACCATCATATATCGAGATGATGAACAGACAGCTCAGCAAGACGTTAGGAGAGAAATACATTAAGACGGTAGATGAATGCAGTTGCAGTATGGAGTGCGAAGGTTAGAGAAAATTATGAATTCTGAGGTAAAGATAGGCGGCTTCGGCGGGCAGGGCGTCATATTAGCGGGGATAATAATAGGCAAGGCGGCTACCATCTACGACAGGAAAAATGCGGTCCTGACGCAGAGCTTCGGACCTGAGGCGCGCGGGAGTTCCTGCGGGGCGCAACTCATCATATCCGACGACGCTATACTCTATCCGTATGTGAAGACGCCGAACGTCCTCGTCGTGATATCGCAGGACGCATACAACAGATTTGAGCCGGAGCTCGCTCCGAATGGCACACTCCTATTCGAGAGTGAACTAATCAAACCGAAGAAATCAAGGGACGGGATAAAGATGTATAGCATCCCCGCCACGCGATTTGCGGAGGAGTTGGGCAGGAAGATGGTGCTAAATATCGTTATGGTCGGATTTTTCACGGCGGTTACGGGATTACTCGGCAAAGAGGCGGTCAGAAAATCCGTCGCCGACTCCGTTCCCCGCGGGACAGAGGAACTCAACCTCAAGGCATTCGAGAAGGGATATGAGTATGGTCTGGCAGAGGGGAAGAAATACTAACTCTTCATTACTTTATACAAAGTTAGTAACATACATAACGATAAGAACGACGGTCTACGCACCATACTCAAAATAGAAGAAACAATAGCCATTTTCTGTAGCAACTGTAACACCATCAGGGCAACCACTACAGATTAATATCCCCCCTCTCAACAAGGAGCAGGCGGACCCCGTTAGAAATTTTCTGTATAGCAAGTTTTACTCTAAAATCACCATCAAAGTTCTCATTTTAGACATTTCTAAGGGGCGAAGCATCAATATCCAATCTGCCTGCTCCTCATTTCCATAAACATCTGGAAGTCAAAAGGGGTGCGGACACTGTGAGATATATCCATAGCCGTAAAAATAGCTATAGAGTTGGTCTATACTCGGAACACAGGGCAATGGTGCATTCGTGTGGGGAAGATAGCG
>MHYJ01000106.1:0-364 GCA_001828445.1 Planctomycetes bacterium RBG_16_43_13 | reverse complement strand
CTCCGATGTTTCTGCTGATAAGGATTTATTTCTGGTGTATCTGTTTCTATTCATCGAGATTTATTTCTTTTCCCCCGTTGGTTCATGCAAGTAATACTTTGTCAAAAGTGTATCTATATTTTTCTTTGCTTGTTCAGTCGTAGCTTTCTCGCTAAGTTTTTTGACGAAGGATTCACCTTCCACTTTCCCCCAAACTATTGTAACTACAGAACTTGCTAGTTCCAGTTTTTTCTGATTATCGGTAGTCAAAATTAGTTGACCAATGGCTTCAGATGATGGTTTGCCTATTCTAATAAGGGCAACCGCAGCAGGATGGTAAGAATCATCTTGTAGAAGTATCTTTGGTGCTTCATAATCTATCATA
>MHYJ01000105.1:10738-17582 GCA_001828445.1 Planctomycetes bacterium RBG_16_43_13 | reverse complement strand
AATAAGGATGCCAAGTAAACCACCGCAGGTAACACTTACTACCAATGTTCAATACCTAAAGGGAGTGGGTCCCCAGCGGGCATCTCTTTTGAACAGGTTGGGCATACAAACTATAGAGGATCTGCTCTATTATTTACCCCGTGACTATATAGATAGGAGCAAGATAAAACGGATTGCAGAGGTGCAAGTCGGCTCTGATGAAACAATTCAAGGCATAGTTGAATACATAACTGAGCGGAGGGCTAAACATCGCCGCCTCTCAATAGTAGATGCATCAATAGCAGACGAGAGCGGGGAGATAAAGGCGATATGGTTCAATCAACCATACCTGAAGAAAAGTATCGCAGTAGGTGATGATATAGTCATAGCAGGCAAGGTTCGCCTTTTTAATGGGGAGCTTCAGATTGAGCCGCAGGAATACGAGGTCTTGCATAGCAAGGACTATGAGCCGATTCATACTAAGGCGATAGTTCCTAAATATTTTCTTACGGGGGGACTTTACCCAAGGTATTTCCGGCGGCTTATGTGGGAGGCGGTTAATAAATATGTGGGTTTATTACAGGAAATTTTGCCTGATTCAGTGCGGCGAAGACGCGATATCACAACTATATCTGACGCTATCAGAGATATACATTTCCCAGCTGATGCGGATGCACTGCATAACGCTAAACGTCGCCTCGCCTATGATGAATTTTTCCTGATGCAGACGTTTTTAGCTCTCAGGAGGCAGGTGTCTAAACAGGCAAGGGTAGGGTTAAAACTCTTCATCTCTAAGGAACTGGACTTCAGAATACGGCGGCTCTTTCCATTCAAGCTTACAAATGCGCAGGAGCGTGTGATAACAGAGATAAAGAGCGACATATCTAAACTGACTCCTATGAACCGTCTTCTTCAGGGTGATGTCGGTTCTGGGAAGACCATTGTCGCCGCCTATGCCCTGTTAGCGGCTATCGGGAATCACACACAGGCGACTATAATGGCTCCAACCGAACTCTTGGCTGAACAGCACTTTAATACAATGTCTCATCTCCTCAAAAATTCTAAAGTAAAGATATGCCTCCTTACCAGCGCCGCTACGGCAAAAGAACGGAAAGAAAATCTACAATCGATTAAAGAGGGAAAAATCGACCTTGTCATCGGCACCAATGCCATTATCCAGAAAGATGTGGCATTTAATAAATTATCTCTCGTAGTTATTGATGAACAGCATAAATTCGGCGTTCACCAGCGCGCCGCACTTCGTGCGAAGGGGCTCCGTCCCCACACACTAATTATGACTGCTACCCCAATTCCCAGAACTCTCTCACTAACGCTCTTCGGCGACCTCGATATATCTGTGATAGATGAAATGCCTCCGGGGCGTAAGCCCGTTAGAACTATTTTTAGACCTGCATCTAAGCTGCTCGATTCATTTGATTTCATCAGAGCAAAGGTAAGAGAGGGAAGACAGGCATATTTTGTATATCCTCTGATTGACGAATCAGACAAACTTCCCCTCAAATCCGCAGTCAGGATGCACGAAACGCTATGCGAACATTTCTCAAATTTTAACGTAGCCCTCCTTCACGGCGGGATTAAGCAAAATGAAAAGGATAAGATAATGGATGGTTTTCGACAAGGCAGGGCGCATATTCTCGTCTCTACAGTTGTTATAGAGGTAGGCATAGATGTCCCGAACGCAACTATTATGGTGATAGAGAATGCAGAGCGGTACGGCTTGGCACAGTTGCACCAACTCCGCGGCAGGATAGGGCGGGGGGTAGAGGAGTCATACTGTCTCCTCTTCGGCGAGCCGAAAAGTGACGAAGCGAAGAAGCGGATTGATGTTATTGCCAGCACCACCGACGGCTTTCGGATTGCGGAGGAGGATTTGCGGTTACGAGGTCCTGGAGAATTCTTCGGCATTCGTCAGAGCGGCTTCCCGGAACTGCGTGCGGCAGATATATCGAGGGACTTAGAACTTCTTCAGATGGCGCGTCAGGACGCATTCTCGCTGGTAGCGAGCGACCCGCAGCTCAATCAGGGGACTAATGCGAGTATAAGAGACACCCTCCGCAGGAGATATAAAGGGCGGATGGGATATCTGAGCGTGGGATAAAATTTAGAGTGGGGAGGTGCGCGTTAAAGTTTTTTACTCCGCATTTTTCTCTGCCTTTGCTCGTGCCGAGTCGATAAGTTGTTGGAGTGACGTCTTGCGAGGCGGGTCTAATTTTATCACCGTCTCGAAGTCGGCTAACGCTCCTGCATAGTCGCCGAGATTGTATTTTGCGCTTGCTCGATTGTAGTAAGCGTCCGCGTAGTTAGGGTTTAGTTCTATTGCCTTATCGGCGTCGGCAATAGCACCATTCTGGTCGCCGATGGAGTCCTTCGCCGCCGCACGGTTGCAGTATGCCTCTACAAGTTTTGGGTTTATCCTTATTGCTTTGTCATAGTCAGCTATTGCCTCTTCATATTCGCCGAGTTTGGCTCTGGCAAGACCTCGATTGGCATACGCCTCAGCATATTTAGGGTCTATTTTTATTGCTGTATCGAAGTCAGCGATGGCGCCTTTCTGGTCGCCGAGTTTGCTCTTTGCCAAACCGCGATTGTTGTATATTACGGGATGTTTTGGGTTTAGTTCTAATACCTTATTGTAGTCGGTGATAGCGCCCTTATAGTCAGCGGACATATATTTTATCATACCACGATAGCCGTATGCCTCTATGGACTTCGGACTGATTTCTAAAATCTTACTATAGTCAGCAATGGCGCCTTTGGGGTTGCCAGCCATCCACTTTGCTAATCCCCTGTCTCGATATGCCTCTATAAATGTTGGATTTATCTTTATCGCACTGTCGAAGTCGGTGATAGCGCCCTTATAGTCGCAGAGGCGATACTTCTCCACGCCACGATTGTAGTATTCTACTGAGCTGTGTATACCTTCCTGTAGACAATAGAGATAGGTATAATTGGTTAGTGAAAATATGATTACTACAGTAGCCAGCGATAAAGTTACACTCTTCATATTATATTAGACGCTAAAATATATAGAAACACCTTGCTAAAAGTTTAATAATGTGGATTATAGCTAAACTTGTTTAATAACATCAAGGCATAATTCTTGCAGAGATAGTTTCATTCTGCTATCATCTCACCCTATGTTGCTAAATGTAGATGCGGTCTCAAAGCGATACGGGAAAAGGACTGTTGTAAACGGTGCCTCTCTTCATATTGAGATGGGCGAGGTGGTGGGTCTTCTTGGCAGAAATGGTGCTGGGAAGACAACCACATTTCGTATGGTGGTGGGATTGGTTACACCTAATAATGGTAAGATATCTCTATCTGGTAAAGATATAACAGGACTGCCGATATATAGAAGGGCTCGGCTCGGGATGGGATTCCTCCCGCAGGAATCGTCTGTCTTCCAGCGGCTGACCGTAGAAGAGAACCTGCTTGCTATATTAGAGACGAGAGAGCGGAATAGGAAAGCGATGCAGCAGATGGCGATGGCTCTATTGGAGGAGTATGGACTTTCTAAATTGGCGAAGCAGATGGCATTTACCCTCTCTGGTGGGGAGACGAGGCGGTTAGAGATATGTAGGGCGATGGTAACAAATCCGTCTCTCTTACTTTTAGATGAGCCGTTTTCCGGTGTTGACCCGATAGCAGTGAGTGATTTGCAATCGCTTATCAGGAAGTTGAAGGAGAAAGGTATAGGGGTGCTACTTACCGACCACAATGTGAGGGAAACGCTCTCTATAACAGACCGCTCGTATATAATAGACGACGGGACGCTCTTGGCAGAAGGCAGTAGAGATGATATACTGTCGAATAAGTTAGTTAGGGAGAGATATTTGGGTGAGCATTTTAGGATGTGAAAAGTATATTATAGATTAAGATATTATGGATAGTGAGAACATATCTATAAATAGCAGCCAAGAGGTAAAAGAAAAAGAGGCAGATAAACAGGGTGATGGTGTAAAATCTTCCGGCAAGAGTATGCTCTTGGCGGCGCTACTCGGTTGGCTCATACCGGGGGCAGGGCATCTGTATTTAGGGAAGCAGTGGAAGGCGCTATTTTTCTTTATGGTGCTTGTATTTACATATCTTACAGGGCTTTATTTCACAGGGTTTAGAACAGTAAGCTGGGGAGATAATCAGTTTTACTATATTGGTAACTACGGTTCAGGGGCGACGCTCTTCTTAGGAAATGTATTAAGTCAGGAAAAGGCACACCCTGTAGAGGGAAGGGTAGAGTATTTTGATGTGGGGCTTTTATATACCTGTGTGGCAGGCCTTCTGAATGCAGTCATAGTTCTATCGCTCTACGAGTTAGCGGCTTATGCCTATGTTATTGGTATAGCTACTTTAGTGATACAAATATTATTAAAAGGTTGATTATGAGCTATATACTTCTCTACGTGCCGATTTGTCTTGTGATTCTTTCTGTCCTTGAGACGATAAAAGAGGACCAGCCGTCTATTATAGTGAAACACGTCCTTAAGAGTTTTGTTATTCTGACTGGTATGCTCATCGCAGTGAGTGCGATAATATTTTTGGTGAACAAATATCTGTAGGTCTGGCTTGCTTACTAATTTTTCTTTAGCGTCCTTCTATACCCCGCCTCAATCATAAAGTTGAGTAGCATATTCTGGAGGGCATATTCGTCGCCCTTCGTCTTCTGCTTTCCAAAGTGGCTAAGAACATGGAGAACCCTACCGCCTTTTACCTTTGCTATATCGTAGTGGGTACTACCGGTATGGACGTCTTTATCCCCTCCGCTGTAGAAGAATGTAACTACAACAGCTGGGAATTTATACTTTTTACCGAAATCAGGGCTCTCTGCAAGTAGGGTAACCCTACTTTTATCGTAGTCAATCGGGTAGCTCAACTCGTCCACGTGCCAGGTGTAATCGAGTTTCTCTTCTATCTCTGCAGATGTTTGTCCACTTTCCCCACTCTCTTTATATCTGATGAAGGCATCCTTTAGTAGAGGGTGGCTATTCATACCTTTGGCGGGGAAGATTGCAAAGTCCTCTGCCTTCGAGCCCGTCATACCGCCGACCTTCAGGTAGCCGGGGAATGCTGGTTCAAGGATATGTTTTAGATTCCAATCCTCTGTAAAGAGATATCCACCTCTTGCAACAAAATTTCGAATCTTTGCTATTGTATCGGCTCCATAGTTTGTGAATTCACCAGGAGTGCCATCTGCTTTTTTTACTTCACCTGTACAGTTTATTGCAAGCACCATACACTTAGATAAATCATATTTTACAAGGTCACCCTGCTTTATTAAGGTATGGGGGATTTCAAGCTTTGTGAGGATTTCCTGTATTCTATCGAAAATTCCCTCTACTACGACTATGTCTTCTGCCCTGCCTTTTTTTAGATTTTCGTAGTCAGAGTGCCTGTTTAGCTTTATAACCTCTGCAACGGTTCCGCCTGTTGGTGACTCGGGTGTATTAGGTGTCTTGCCAATTTCAAATACGTCTTTATTTTTATTCCACCAATCCTGCCAGCCAGATGAACCATTAAAATCTACCTGCGTAAGAATTCTTAGAGCTCTCTCTACTTGCCTTTTAAGCTCTGACTGATTTGCCTCTTCTTTTTTAAGCAGATCTATAAGCGGTTGTATTGCCTCTTTCTTTTGACGTTTTGTAAGCTCGTCTATTGCAGTAACCTGTAATTCAGGTGTGCCTTTTGAGAGTATTTCTATGATGGCGGTGTCCGCTGCGGGCGAGGTATTGCGTTGGAGGGAAAAAAGTATGTCTTTCTTCTGCTCGGCGGGGCGGTTACCGAGGATAGAGTTCTTTATATATTCCACTCCCTTCGTATCTGTAATGTTGCTCAAGCCCGCTATGAGTATCCAATACATACTCTGACTTTTTGTGGAGAGGTTGTCTATGAGTGCCTTAGCGGCTCGTTCGCTATTGTCGCTGGAGATTTTCTTCGCCGCCTCAGTTGCCTTTGCAGTATCTTCTGATGAGATTGCCTTCCGCAGGTCTGAGGTTGCATTATTGAAATCATCATAGGCGACTATGTTTCCGGTGCTAAAAAGCACACAGATTATAAATGTGGGGAGTAAAACTCTATTACTCATATTAGGTAATTCGTAGTATAGATGTATTATATTACAAATTAGTTAATAAAGCAAAGAAAAGGTGAGCTATCTAATCAATCTAAACGCCCGAGAGGGGGGCCACCATATCCAGAATGCCTTGCCGAGGATGTATTTCTCCTCCACGAATGGTGAGGATTCAGAGCGAATCTGGGTTTTTATCGCCTTCTCGTCGAACCAGTATGCTACACCGTGAATATTGTTCTTGATTGCGTAGTCATGGCTTATACCTGATGGGTCTTTGACAGTACCGCTCGTATCTACCTCACCTTCTTCACATTCTATCTCCCTGTCATCTTTTAGAATGAAGGTGCGTTTACGCCAACCGCGGCTGTCGTGGCTGGTGTTTACGTTGTCTCCCATCATTATGTAGCAGTGGGGTGGTATGGTTATCGCCTCAGCCGCATTATCCGATACATTTTCTTTTGCCTTGTAGTATATGTCTCTCGCAATGCGGATATTTTGTGCCATAAAAAGCAGCTCATTAGAACCAAAGGACACACTATAGTTGTTTAGTTGATTAAACGGCTTGTCAAAGGTCAGAAAGTCATATTTTGCCTCTGTGGTACCGTTCAGTTTTGTGTATACAGTTCCATCATAAACTAATAGCTCCAGACGATAGGCCCTATCGAGCTTTACCTTCTCCGTCTTTAGTGGTATTTCAACCCTCTTGCCGTCGTTGTCTATGTATAAGAGTTTGTTGTTAGATGATTTACTTAGATACACAGTGAAACTGCCATATTCATT
>MHYJ01000105.1:10309-10585 GCA_001828445.1 Planctomycetes bacterium RBG_16_43_13 | reverse complement strand
CAGCTAATCGTGAATCCTCTATGTTGAATATCGTATTGTTGTAATCCCAATATTTTTCAAATGTGTCCCTACTTTCCGTAAAATTATATATGTCTGTTGGGTTAATCCATATTGACTCTTGCACACGGAGCGGTTTTTTAGCTATTTGAAATTGCTGTTCTGTTGAGTTGATTTTCCTCGTGAATATGTTGCCATTTTTTACATATAGTTCTTCCTCAGGCAACCCGACAACCCGCTTTATGAAGTTTTTTGATTGGTTTAATGGGAATTTGAACA
>MHYJ01000105.1:9941-10273 GCA_001828445.1 Planctomycetes bacterium RBG_16_43_13 | reverse complement strand
ACTTTGTCGCCATAATCCTATCGTTTATTACCCCAATCTTGTTACCCTTTGAATCGTAGAGTTCGTGCCCACCCATCAATGTCGGCTCCATAGAGCCCGTCGGTATTTGGAATACTTCTATAGAGAAACATCGTATGACCATAGCGGCTATAAATGCGACTATGATCGCCTCCATATTTTCCTTGAGCCATCTCGTTGGATATGCCTTTTCTACCCTTGTGGCTATGTTGGTCATTTTATTTACTTTATAGAGATATTAAGGTTGCAGATTATATTTTTATGCCCTGCTGTTGTCAAATGATTACTCCTCTTCCTCCGTGCTGAGGACTGCC
>MHYJ01000105.1:8528-9919 GCA_001828445.1 Planctomycetes bacterium RBG_16_43_13 | reverse complement strand
CAACCCTGCCGACTGCCTTCATCCGTTTCTTTCCCTCTTTCTGTTTCTCCCACAGTTTTCGCTTTCGTGTTATATCCCCGCCGTAGCACTTGCCTGTTACGTGTTTTGCCATCGGTTTTATACTTTCACGGGCTATTATCCGTTTACCTATGCTTGCCTGTAGTGCTACCTCGAAAAGGTGGCGCGGTATCTCTTTCCTCAGTGCCTTTATAACCTTTCTGCCTTTTGCCTCTGCAAAGTCCCTGTGGACTATTGTAGAAAGGGCATCTACTTCATCGCCTGCCACAAGTATGTGTAACTTTACAAGATTCGCTGCCTTGACCCCCTGAATTGCGTAATCCATAGTTCCATAACCTCTGGTTGCTGATTTTAGTTTGTCGTAGAAGTCGTATATTATTTCTGCAAATGGAAGGTCGTAGGTCAAGATGACACGCGTCTGGCTAATATATTCTGTCCTGATATATTCGCCGCGCCTGTCTTGGCAGAGTTTAGTTATAGGCCCTATGCAGTCGGCAGGAATGATTAGAGAGACCCGCGCAATCGGCTCCCGCCATTCGAGTATGAACTGCTCATCCGGCAGTTTCGCAGGATTGTCTATCTTCATAATCTCTGGCTTGTCCTTGAACTTGACCATCACCTCATAGGTAACGTTCGGGGCGGTCTGGATTATTTCTACGTTCTCTTCCCTTCGCAAACGCTCCTGAACTATCTCCATATGCAATAAGCCCAAAAACCCGCACCTAAACCCGTATCCCAGTGCCTCCGACGTCTCGGGCTGGAATTTGAAAGACGCATCATTCAAGCTCAACCGCTCCAGTGCCTTCTTCAAACTATTAAAATCGGAGTCGTTCGTCGGATAAAATCCGCAGAAGACCATCGGGATCGGCTCTTTGTAGCCGTGCAGTGGGACTACGCCCGTCGCACCCTTCTCGGTTATTGTGTCGCCCACTCTTACGTCTCTAATCGACCTGATGTTCGAGATTATGTATCCAACCTCGCCCGCGGAGAGCGTCTCCACCGCCACCATATTCGGTTTGAATATTCCTATATCCTCGACTAAATATGTTGTGTTACTCCCCATAAAAAGCATCTCGCCGCCCTTTTTTATAGAGCCGTTTATTATGCGGACGTATGCAATGACGCCCCTGTATTCGTCATAGACGGAGTCGAAGATTAGCGCCTGAAGCGGCGACTGCACGTTTCCCCTCGGCGATGGGACGCGCTTTATTATCTCCTCCATAAGCGTATCCACGCCTGTGCCTTCTTTGGCGCTGACCTTTAATATTTCGTCCGGCTTTATGCCGAGTGAGTTGTGCATCTCCTCAATCGTCTCATCCAACCTTGCATTTATGGAGTCAATCTTGTTGATAACGGGTATTATTTCGAGCCCT
>MHYJ01000105.1:8260-8392 GCA_001828445.1 Planctomycetes bacterium RBG_16_43_13 | reverse complement strand
GTCTATGAGGTTTAGGGCGTAGTCCTTGTATTTGAGTGCGACCGCCTTTGCCTTGATGGTGATGCCTCGCTCGCGCTCTATGACGTTGCTGTCGAGGAACTGCTCCCTGAACTCCCGCTTCGTGATGGCACC
>MHYJ01000105.1:215-8178 GCA_001828445.1 Planctomycetes bacterium RBG_16_43_13 | reverse complement strand
GACGATACAGAAATTGCGGATTTTGTCTATCGACATAGTTAGTTGACTATACCAAAGTAGGTGTGGTTTTCAACTGCAAAGTGGGGGAGTGGGGTATAATAAGTTTGGAGTTGATTTATCCCATTTGCTTATCGGCTTGAAACAGAATAGGGGTTATAAAGGTGGTTGGGTGCATCCCAACCCCATTAAAGTGGGCTAATATGAGTGAAACCGATAAGCATATTTTCTTGCCCATTTTCATAATAATATTTAATCTCTGCCTCTAATGGTGTTTGATACCCTAATGCGGAGTAGGGTATTGGATGTTGTAGTTCTCCACTCATACCTTCAACTCCTCGGATAGTTCTTTACACAACCGGTGCCAATCTGGTTTTCGGAGGGGCTGGCAGAGTATCTTTCTATGGCGAGATTTACTGGATGATATTACTTTTGCCAAATTTTAATCACTATCCATTATAATTTTTTATTTTATCATTTTCCTCTTGACAATAATTGCTTGTAGCTGTAGTATACCACGATGGTTAAGTGTAAGTTACAATTTTATATACGTTTTAAATATATGGATACATATCAGCATCAACTCAAGTTTATGCAGTGGCGACCTTTAGACCCGCCACTTCCTAAAAGCGACTCCGTATAAAAGGCACAGTTTAAAGGTAGTTGGCTGTTCCAACTAATTCTGAATAAGTATTTAATTTTAGGGAGGATAATATGGCTAATGTTACTGATAACCTTTCCATTTTGCAATTGCTTATAGCTGTTGCTAAGTCGGATGGGAAAATTGAGGAAACTGAACGTACTGAGATAGAAGAAGCGATTCAAGGAAAACCTCTTCCGCAGGGATATACAATTGAACGTCTTCTTACGGAAGAAGTCCCTTTAGAAACAACGCTTTCTAATATCAGCTCTGCTGAAGTCAGAAAAAGCGCTTTCGAGGCGGCGTATTTACTAGCTCATGCAGATGGCACATTCAGTGAGTCAGAAAAACAGTTTCTTGAAAAAGTTCGTCAGGCATGGGATATTCCACAAGGATTCTTGGTTGAATTAGAACATGAGGCGAAAATCCTCGAAAGTGGCGAAGCATCTGCCACAGTTACAACAGCCGCTTCAGCCGAAGAACGAGCAAAGCAGATAAAGAATATAGCTAATAAGTATTGTATTCTTACTGCTCTTGCAGGTGCCGTTCCTGTTCCTTTGATTGGAGACCTAACGGTTATCCCTATGCAAACTAAATTCGTTTATGACATCGGGAAAACCTATGGACAGGATGTAAATTCACATATGGCTAAATCTATCTTGGCAGCTTTAGGTATTGGTACCGGTGCCCGTATAGCCGTCTCGAGTTTAAGCAAGTTAATACCAGGTTGGGGAAGCTTTGTTGGAGCTTCGGCTGCCTACGCATCCACTTACGCACTTGGTAAGGCAGCCACAAAATACTTTGAAGGCGGAGCAAAAATACCTGCGGAAAACCTTAAATCAGTGTATAAAGAGGCACTGGTTGAAGGGAAACAGCAATATGAGGCATCCAAACCACTGCTTGACCAAAAGAGACAGGAACAATCGCAGATAGAGCGGTTGGGTGTAGAGCTGAAAGGAGGTCGTATTACTCAAGCTGAATATGACTGCCAGATTTCAGACCTTCTTGTTAAAGTGTAGATATACAAACGGACAGGGGGCACAACTTTAGTGCCCCCCTACGCTTTTATAGGTTTTCATCTTTTTTAAACATCTAATTCTACAAGTAGACCACATCTCCCGAATGGTATAATGAAAGAAATATCAGCATATATTCTTTAAGATGCCTGGTCAGTAAAAAATTATTTCTTATATGCTCTCTACCATTTTCTCCCAATTTTTTTGCGTAGGCAGGGCTATTTAGAAGCTGTTTAACCGCAAAAGCCGCACCATCTATAGAATTACATAATAACCCGGAATATTTGTGTTTTATCTGCAATGGAATTCCCCCAACGTTTGACGCGACTACGGGTTTGGCTTTCCATAGTGCCTCCGCTACGGTCAAACCGAAGCCCTCCTTTATGGACTTTTGTATAATAACCGTTGATGCCCTTTGTAATGCGTTCACCTCTATATTATTTTGTGGTAATAGCAATATATGTATATCAGGGTCTTTAGACGCTCTATCACGGACTTCTGCTAATACCTTGCTTCCTTCAGGGTCATCATCAGCACCGCCGCCGGCTAATATCAATTGGCAATCTATGCGTTTTTTTACCATCTTATAAACCTCTATTACCCCCAAAGGGTCTTTTAGATAATCGAATCTTGAAATCTGTGTAATTATGGTTCGGCTTCTATCTATTTTATATTTATTTAAAATCCTATCTATTGTGGACTGCGACAACTCTACATTCTTATCGCTTAAAGGGTCTATAGATGGAGAAACGAGAAATTGTTTGATAGATAATTTTTGCGAGAATATAGGAGATGAAAATACCGAAGCATCATAATCTTGCACAAACTTTTTCAGAAAATCCCATACCCTTTTATTAGGATTGGATATATCAATATGACAACGCCAAATCCATTTGTTACCTGACCTTTTTCTAATCAGAGCCACAGGTTGTGGGTCGTGTATGAAAACTACATCTCCATAGATATCTATTTCTTCGATATTGGCATTGCTGGTTTTCACAAAAGTATCGAAATCGCTTTTATATATTTGCCTGGGTAACCCGTGTAATGCGTTATGGAACTTTTTGGTAACCTCAAAAAATTCTTCCCCTCCTTTAATAAAATCCCAGCTCGTATTAACTCCCAATTCCTTAAAGAGTGGCATCATTCTACTCAATATCTCCGCTACCCCACCTCCAACGGCGGTGGAATTTATATTTTGTATCGTTGTCCCATTTAATTTCTCGCCAATCAACCTTAAGTCATCGATAACCGGTTTCCCTACTATATGAATATACTCTTTCAATTTAGCCATTTGTGTTTTTAGCCCCTTTCCGCACTATCTTTATGAGTTTTTTTCGCAGACCATCCAGAGTAATTGTATATGGGTCTAACTTTTCTATTTCTAAAGCTACCATCTTGTTGCCTAATGTGGTCGCTATCCAATAAGAAAAATCGTTACTTTGTCTATTTAATCGTAAGCGTGCCTCAAATATATGAAAATAGATAGAATCTATAGTTACACTTTTCAAAATATCAAGAAACTCTCTTAAATTGTTTGCAACATAATGGGTAGGAACTACAAAACTTTTTGCCTTCATAAAGTGAAACTCATCACCTTTCCCTGCGAATCTCCTTTTAGCAATAGGATTTGTTTTTATGTAATCCTTAATAGTGCTGGCTATTTTTTCTCTTAGAGCTCTAATAGTCGAGAATTGCACCGTATCTATGCTGGCTAACATTTCCCCAAGCGTATCTTCACCTAAAATTTCCGTAACCCAATAAGCAAAATCATTCGGCGGCTCCGGCGACAAATATAAATGCGATTGTAAAAATCTATGCGTATGGTAATATATACAGGAACCTGGGATTTTTCTAATATACCTTAACAGCTGTGTTAATGAAGATGCCTTTAACCCCGTTAATTGCGTAAGGTGTAACCGTGTATGGAACCTAAAGGGTTTTGTATTATTAATTAGCTCGGACATAGTCATTTTCTAATTCTACGGCATAATTAAAATCTCTACAACAGAATCGCGCTCGATGACGTTGCTGTCGAGGAACTGCTCCCTGAACTCCCGCTTCGTGATGGCGCCCGTCATCTCGAGAATCCTGTCGGCAAGGGTGCTCTTGCCGTGGTCTATGTGTGCGACGATACAGAAATTGCGGATTTTGTCTATCGACATAGTTAGTTGACTATACCAAAGTAGGTGTGGTTTTCAACTGCAAAGTGAGGGAGTGGGGATAATAAGTTAGGGGTTAGTTAAAAGAGACGAGCGAGGCGCAACATTTTATTTTATAGGTAAAGAAGGAATTACTCAATCTATCTCTATTTATTAAACTTTGAAAAATAGGAGTCAATCTCTCCCCGTAATTCTATCCCTGCCTTTTCGAAGCAATCAAGCATACCTATGTTTTGCCCGAGTTAAATTTCAATAATTTCTTCCAATCAATTTTACCGTTTACGCAAAATTGCTGGGCAAAGTCCAAAGTGAACTTATTTACTAAAACAGAGTATGCTTCTATAAACTCCTCATTTTTCTGTTTTGCTTTATGACCTATTGGTTCAACAACGTCAAGATACAAACTTTCACTACCAGAAATCAATTCCCAAAATTGTTGCCCACAATATTTAAAGTATCCTTGCTTCTCAGGTTTTTTGCTTTTACCAAAACAACAGCCGTTAACAGCAATCACTTTTTTGCCTGTTTCCTTTTCTATGTATCGCTTGGCACTTGCAAAGTTACTTTTTAATTGCTTTAATTGACTTGAGTTACCCCAGTTCCAACCAGCTTTTACTTCTACAATATAAATGCAATTATCTTTTTCAAATTCTAAATCAATGCCTGTAAGTTCAGATTTATTAGCTCCATAGGCCTTATCACAGACATATAGTGCCAACCCTTCAATAAACTGTCCAAAAAGCGTTTCTTCTTGTGATTGCAAGAAAGCATCTAAAAAGCCCTTTATTAGATCTTGTGCTGTAAGAATGTTTTTTGCACGAAATAAGTACGGATTTTTCTGCTTTAATATTTCATCTAAGTTTACCTTCGATTTTACATAATCCAATCGCTTTTGATGAAAAGTAGATATATTATTTTCCACATAGTCAAATATTTCTGTTAGGTTAAGATGTTTCATGTTTTGCTTGTGGTTCAAATAAAACAAGATCTGCCTCACGTGTTAGAGATTTCACCATTTCGTAATATTCGGGTAAAATCTCAATCCCTATAGCATTTCTCCTTAAATCTTTTGCTGCCTGAATAGTAGTACCACTACCCATAAAAGGGTCTAATACGGTGTCACCTTCTTGTGTAAAAAGTTTAATAAACCATTCGGGTAAAGCATATGGGAAAGCCGCGCTATGGTTTTTATTGCTGCATTCTGTTGATAAATGCAACACATTTGTTGGATAAACGCTTCCTTTGTTCAACCAATTAGAAATGTTTTTTCCAAATCCACTTCCGTTCTTTGAGATATCTCTGATCTTATCGGTGTTACTTAAGTTCTTCAGTCGCGTATTTGCCCAATCACCAATTGGCACTTTTACTGTATCTTGATACATATTGAACTTTCTTGTTTTATTAAATTGGAGCAACCTTTCCCATGCATCCCTAAAACGATTAGGCCATCTCCCGGGATAGCAGTTTTTTTTATGCCAAATAAACTCCTCCGTCCAAAGCCAACCTTGTTTACGGAGTGATAAAATAAGTTCTAAAACGTAGGTGCTTCTTTCGCCCTTTTCAGCTTTTTCTTTAATGTTCAAAATAAAAGTTCCATCCGGTTTTAATACTCGTAAGAGCTCTTTGCTGATTGGTAAAAACCAATTTACATAATCTTCCGGCTTTATGCCTCCATAAGTATTCTCTCTGCGATCAGCGTAAGGTGGTGATGTTACAATTAAATCAACAGAGTTAGTGGGAAAGGTTTTTAATACTTTCCCGCAATCTCCAAGGATAACATTTATATCAACTTTTCTCATTGCCAATCATCTCTGTAAAAATTGTTCTATATACTACATCAATACTGGTTAGTAATCCAGATTCCAACCCCTTCTTGGCAATATAGATTTCCTCATCAGTTAGCGTTCTGCCAATCATTCTCAATGCCTCACTTTGCAAATCTTCTAACGTGATTGAGAACACTAATTTATCTTTTGTTTTCATAGTTTAAAAGTTGTGCTGTATCAGTCATCTTTGTATTGGTCTGGAACATCAATATACCTCCAATATCTCTAACTATATTATGCTAATGTGTCAAGTTTTATTGTATAGAGAGCAAAAGGTATGCCAAACTAAAAAAGTGATTTTTAGCACAAAAATGCGGTTTGCCAAATTTGCAATGTTACCTATAGTAACATATGTTACGATATGTAACATCAAGGTGACTTTCAAACTCTATAAGTATATTTATCTTATCAGATGTTAATCGAATAGGCAAGCACTTAGGCGGATGGCCCCTTCCCCTTCTTCTTTTTCCTCTCGTATTGTCGGGCGTTTTCTTTGCATTTCTCTCTGAATTTGGGGTCTGTGCGGTAGCGGTTGCGTTTGTATGCGTTTTTCTTCTCACTGTATTTTTTGCGATATTCGGGGTCGCTCTGGTAACGGCGGCGGAACCGCTCCCTCTCCTGTCTATTTAGTTCCTCCCTACGTTCCTGACGGTAGAGCCGTTGTTTCTCTAACTGTTTTTTGTGGAATTCGGGGTCGGTCTTATATCTATGCCGCCATCTCTCATTTTTCTTGTCGCACTCCTTTCTATATTTCTCGGGATTGTTTTTCCGCCACCGCGCCATATTTTTACTCGTCCTTTTGCGGTTTATGGGGTCTGAAAAGTAGATGTCGCGTGATGCCTTAGATAGAGCCCTCAGCCGACGGCGGAGGTCTTGACCTGTAGGACCTAATTCCCGCTCAGGGATTCTTACTGTTACCCTTTCGCTTTTTCTACTCCTTATGGGGCAGTAATTCTTATCTTTTGCGGCTATCTGTTCGCAGTGGAGGTGGAGGTTTGCACGGCTAATCTCTCTTATCTTGACTGCGTCGATATCGCATTTCCATTTGTATATTTGTATCTCTTTTATGGTAAAGGGTATGATATAGGCGCCGTCGGGGATGCCCCTCTTTCCGAAACGTTTGGTAATGTGGGCGAAGGCATTTGGCGGTAGGTTAGTAGATGGGGGAGGGAGCTGGAAGACCTGACAAATCATATCTGCGATGGGGACGTCGCTATACCTCAATGTCAGCGAGAGGCGGAGTGCCCGCTCTTTGTAGTTTGTAGGTATAGGCGGGACGAAGATGAGCCCCTCGACGCGGTCGTCCACTGCATTCGCCCAGATAATCTCAGGGGTGTAGAAAATATTATGGATTGCATCTTTATCATCCTCTATTAGGAAACGCGGTATCTGCCAGCCGGCAGTAGCGGCGAGGATATTTCCGCCGATGAATTGGTGATGAAAGGACTCATATGAGTAAATCTTTACTATCGTTTTCGCCTTCTCTGCCTCCTCCAGTTTTTTATAGAGGGTGGGAAGAAATTTACTAAGGTCTTGTATCATCTTTTTGGTTGCTTCCCATTTAGCAGAGGGGGCTCCCCGCGGTGGGACGTATCGTCTGCCGATGTATCCGCCTTTGGTTTTGCAGATGATGGCAACATTTACACCCTCTTCTTTTAATGCTTTATAGACCCAGCCGGGATGTTCTTCCTTTACCATAGTTTAGGTATGCAATTTTCTCTCTGCCCATCCTGCGGCACCGATTATGCCGGCATTGTCGCCGAGAGTGGCTCTAACAATCTTTATATCTTTTGCTAAATGGCTGAAGACACGCCTCCGCGCCTCCGCCAATGCGGGCTTTATAATCATATTGCCTGCCTGTGCTATGCCGCCTGAGAGTATTATTAGTTCTGGGTGCAGGGTGTGGACTACGTTTGCGATAGCGATGCCCAGATATTTCGCCGCAGTGTTTATTACGGATAGTGCCTGCCTATCGCCCCTTCTTGCGTATAGGCAGATATCTTTTACCCCGTTAGAAATACCCTCTATCGTAGGTTTCTTGCCCAGATTGGTATCATACTTTCTACTACTAAAATTTCTAACGGGGCTTGCTGTAGCTGTTTTATGGGTGCGTTCTCTATATATTTTTCTGATAGCTGTTGCGGATGAGTATGCCTCTAAGCAACCCCTGTTTCCGCAACCGCACAGGCGACCGTTCGGTTCTATGGTTATATGTCCAAGTTCACCTGCGGAGCCGTTTGAGCCGAGCCACAATTCGCCGTCGAGGATGATGCCACCGCCGATGCCCGTCCCTAACGTATAGAGGACGAGTGATTGGACGTT
>MHYJ01000105.1:0-137 GCA_001828445.1 Planctomycetes bacterium RBG_16_43_13 | reverse complement strand
TTTCTCCAGCAACTTTTTTAATGGTACATTCGCCCAGCCGCGTAGGTTTATTGCCCTATATATAAGTGTGCGGTTTAGGTTGAGTGGACCGGGGACGCCGATGCCACAGCAGAGGATGGCATCTTTTCTTATATCGT
>MHYJ01000104.1 GCA_001828445.1 Planctomycetes bacterium RBG_16_43_13 | reverse complement strand
GAATTGAAACCCCATCATCTTGTTGTAGTCGTCAGGTCTAAATAGTAATCTCCTGCCAGTTCCTACTCCGCAACCAAACAGAGTAAGGATAAATGCTGCTACCATTGCTGATGCGATTAACTTTCTTGCTGACATATATTGCCTCCTTCTAAAAAATTAGGACTCCCTATAATATTTATACGGTTCATAGTAATAATGATAATAATAGTAGTAATAATAGCCCCTGCTTTCAACAGTTACTTTATTTAATATACATCCTATCATCTTACCTTTTGCGGATTCAAGTATCCTCTTAGCGAACGTTACCTCGTCTTTGTTTGTCTCTCCTGCCGATACTAACAAGACCACCCCGTCCACCAGCGGCGCAAGCACAACTGTATCAACAGCTATGCTCACAGGGGGAACGTCTATTAGGACTATGTCTGCCTTCTGGCGGAGGTCAGTTATCATTTGTTTGAAATTATCGGATTTTAGTATGCCTACGGGGTTTTTGGGATGAGGTCCAGCAGGAAGAACGCTCAAGCCCTCTATCTCTGTTGGTTTTATTACGTCGTCCAAAGCTATATGAGTTGGTTCGGTGCCACCGCCATCTGGTGCGTTAGATGCTGTATCTCTGCCAGAAGGTTTTTCAGACGTCTCCGTATATTCTAATCTACTGCCTGTCCGCGAAAGTAGGTATGTCGATAGCCCTACTGCATTGTCGAGGTTGAAGAATTTATGGAGGACTGCCTTTCTGAGGTCGCAGTCCACCAGCAATACCTTCGCCCCGCCCCGCGCCATCGCCACTGCTATGTTACTAGTTATGGTCGATTTTCCTTCCTCTGCCTTCGAGCTCGCTATCATAAATATCTTTCCCTGCTTCTCTGCGGCGTGCGTCTCGATGAGTGTGCCTATTGTGTTGAAAACCTCCGACAGCGGTGACTTTGGTGCTATATTCATTAGGAGCCGTTGCTCTGGTTCCTTTATCTTCAGTATCATTCCCATCATTGGGAGGTTCACATATCTCCTGACGTCGTGTTCTGTGCGAATAGATGTGTTCATATACTCGAGCATATAGGCACTGCCAATTCCTATGATGAGCCCTGTTAATATGGTGAGCGGGAGGGATTTTTCCCCAGGACTCGGTAACTTATTAGCGCGTCGCGCAAGTGAATACTCCTCCACAGGCGATTGTATCAGGTTCTGATTCGCTATCAACTTTTGCTTTATCTCTTCTAAACTCTGTTTGCTGGTGGAGAGGAATTTCTGCTGACTCTCGAGGGAGAGCCGCTCTGCAAGACGTTGGTCTGACATTTTGTCCTCCGGCGTCTGCAATGTTTCAACGAGTTTCTTATAATTTTCCTCCGCCTCAGCAATCTGCTCTCGTATCCTGCTATTTTGTTTTTTCGTCTGTTCTAATTGAGACCGCGTATCTGCTAACTCTTTCATAGCTGAGAACTTGCCTCTTATAGCGTCTATGTTTCGCTCTTTCTCAAGCGTTGTGTTTAATTGTTCCCTCATCTGCCTTATTTCTTCTTTGAGTGTGATTACTAATTGGTGTTGTTCTGTGTATTTCTGCCGTAGAGCGGACATGGTGTTCTGTTTTGTGAGGATTTCATCACGGATTTTGTCCGATTGCCTTTCAGTCCTTGTGGCAGAGACATCCACTACCTGCCGTGATTGCGGAATCTCTCCCTCCGCTAATGCAGAGGTGAGGAATTTTACCTTTTCCTCAAGGGCACTTTCTAATAATTCTTTTTCCGAGAGGGCACTCCGCAGTTTCTCAATCTTCTCTATCTCCTGTTTCATTGCTACCTGTCGTGGGGTTTGGGGTGTCTGTGCAGGTAGTTTTGCTAAACGTTCTTCTATTAGGGCTAACTCTTTTGACCGCTCTGCGATTGCGTTGTCGAAGAACGTGACTGTATTCGTTATTCCCTCCTTGATAGATGCAAGTGCCTGCTCGCCGAATCCCTCTGCGACGGCGTTTACTATGTCGATTGCCTTCTGTGGGTTTATGTCCACAATGCTGATGCGGACAATATCGGTGTCCTTATCGTGATTGAGTTGTAGTGCAGCACGGAGATACTCGATATATGAGATTATACCATCGGTCTCTTTTCCCTTCTCGTCGAGTGCGTCTGGAAAATATTTTATACAGGTCTTTATAGCACGTTTTAGAACAGCATTGGTCTTAATCTTCGCTACTCTGGTGCTTTTCGTAGTATAATCCTGGAAGAGCGCGGGGAACTCTCCATACATAGGATAGGGGCTGTCCTTCACGACGACCTCCGCATACGCAGAGTAGGATGGTGGCTGTCGGGACATATATAGATAACTAAGCAGTATGAATAGCCCGCCCACGATGGCGACGATGAACCATCTCCTCTGAAGAATACGCAGATAATCTTTTAAGTCCATATAACGTTAAAATTCAAATTTCAAATGTCAAATCACAAATTTGACATTTGGACTTTGGCATTTGCCATTATCCAAAAAAACACACTTCTCTCTCCGTAGAAACAAACGGAGAGATGGTGTATATCCCACTACGTAGCGGGATTACTTTATATTTTATCGGCTTTTTACAGGAGTTACTATATAATTATACATGGTTTTATAGGCAAATGGCAAATGTAGAAATAGGATTTAGGGTATGGGGAGTAGGGGAGAGAAATATTATCATATGACTATAACATTTGACCGCTGTTTCATATACTTGTATAATCTTGTTCTATGAAGGTGATAGATGTGAAGAAACAGATTGGGGAGTTCAGGCGTGGAGTGGTGGATATTACCACGTTCGAGGAGTTGGAGAGGAAGATTGCTAAAGGCGTGCCGCTCCGCGTGAAACTCGGTGTTGACCCCACCGCCCCTGACATACATTTGGGGCATACGGTGGTCTTGCGGAAACTGCGGCAGTTTCAGGATTTGGGGCATAAGGCGGTCTTGATAATAGGAGATTTCACGGGGCTAATAGGCGACCCGTCGGGCAGGACGAAGACGCGGCCACAGCTCTCGGTAGAGGAGTTGGAAGTGAATGCGAAGACATATTTAGAGCAGGTGGGCAAGGTGCTGGATATGGAGACAGTTGAGATACGGCGGAATAGCGAGTGGCTGAAGCCGCTGACGTTTGCGGAGATAATGTGGCTTGCAGGTAAGCTGACTGTATCGTCTCTACTTGAGCGTCGCGACTTTGCCCAGCGGTTCGAAAATCACAAGCCCATCGGCTTACACGAGTTTATGTATCCACTGATGCAGGCGTATGACTCTGTGGTGGTGAAGGCGGATGTAGAACTCGGCGGGAGCGACCAAATTTTTAATCTATTGGCAGGGAGATGGCTGCAGGTGGAGATGAGACAAGAGGCGCAGATTGCCGTAACAATGCCTCTTTTGCTTGGAACTAATGGTGTCGAGAAGATGAGTAAGAGTTACGGCAACCATATCGGCGTGAGCGAGCCGACGTTCGAGATGTATAGCAAGGTGATGTCTATAGCGGATGGGCTGATGAAAGATTATTTTACGCTCTTGACGAATGTTCCGCTTAAAGAGGTGGAGGAACTTTTGGTTGGACATCCTATGACAGCGAAGAAGCGTCTGGCACACGAGATAGTTACGAATTATCATAGTGAGAAAAATGCAGACGAAGCCGCAGGCAGATGGGAGAGCGTTATGTCGAAGAAAGAGGTGCCGTCGGATACTCCTACTCTTGAGATAAAGAAGGCGGATTTGAAGGATGGAAAGATTTGGATTGTTCAACTCGTGGCGATGACAAAGGTGGCGAACTCAAATAGCGATGTCCGTCGCTTGATAGAACAGGGAGGGGTAGAGTTGGGCGGTGAGAAGATTTCTGATAGTAAGGCAAATATATCTATCCAAGAGGATTCTATACTAAAAATTGGGAAGAAGAATCGCTATTTTCGGCTGAAGGTTGTATAGGACATTTCTATTAAAGGGAAATAATCTTATGAGCATATCGGTAGTCGCAATTGTCGGCAGGCAGAATACAGGGAAGTCGTCGCTATTTAATGCGATGGCAGGGCGGCGGCTCTCTATCGTTGACCCTATGCCTGGTGTTACACGGGATAGGGTATCTACGCTTGTGCAATATGAGGGAAGGGAATTTGAACTAATTGATACAGGCGGAGTGGGATTGGAACGCGCCGATGATTTCTATGATGCGGTCAATAAACAGATAGAGCAGGGAATAGAAGAAGCGGGTGTGATAATATTTCTGGTAGATGTGAAAGTGGGGATGGCGTCATTGGATGAGGAGATAGCGAATAAACTTCGGGGTAAAAAGAAAAATGTTATTTTAGCGGCTAACAAGGCAGACAATGAGAAGATAGCATATGGGAAGGGCGACTTTTTTGCACTCGGCTTTGGAGAGCCGTTGGCGATTTCGGCATTGCATAGGAGGGGCGTATCGGAACTTATGGATAAAGTGGTAGTGCTATTGCCTCCCGTATCTAAAGAGGAATCTCAGAGCAAGGCACAATCGCTCAGCATAGCAATTGTCGGCAAGCGAAATGTAGGCAAGTCAACGTTTATAAATGTGCTGGCGGGAGAGGAGCGGGTGATAGTGAGTGAGAAACCCGGCACGACACGCGATTCTATAGACGTAACTATTGAGCGGGATGGTAAATGCTATATAGTTATAGATACTGCTGGTGTGAGAAAGAGGACAAAGGTTGAGGACTCCGTCGAGTTATTCAGCAGATTTAGGACGGAGCGCGCGATAAACCGTGCGGACGTAGTTATATTTATGATGGATGTAACGGAAAAGGTAACAGAGGTTGACAAAAAGATAGCCAAGTTTATAGAGGATAGCAGAAAACCCTGCATAATAGCCCTGAACAAGTGGGATTTGGTGGGCAAGAGGGAGACGTCTGAATTCGTGAACTATATAAATAAGGCAATGTCGGGGCTGTCGTATTCACCCATTACGATTATGTCTGCGAAAAATGCAATGAATGTGTGGGATATTCTGTCGTTGTCTAATGAGCTTGAGGCGCAGGCGAGTATGACTATACAGACCTCTCGACTGAATAGTGTATTAGAGGAAATAAAGGCGAAACGTTCACCGCCAGCTAAAGGCACGAGGTTGCCGAAGATATTCTATGCCACGCAGGTGGGAGCAAAGCCGCTCAGGTTTTTACTGTTCGTAAATGACCCTGAACTAATAAGCGAGGACTACAGGAGATTTATAGAGAATAAATTGCGGGAGAAACTACCTTTTGGTGAGGTGCCGATAGAGTTACGACTTCGCAAGAGGAGCAGGGTTGTATTGGATAGAAAATAGCGTATAATATTTATGCAATATGACGAGTGGTATAAAGGTTGTAGCGAGGAGCAAGAAGGCACATTTTAACTATGAACTGCTGGAGCGATATGAGGCGGGAATAGTGCTTTTAGGTTCGGAGGTCAAGTCCATACGAAATGGCAAGGTTAGTATAAATGAGGCGTATGCAAGGGTGCGCGGTGGCGAGGTGTGGCTGATAAATTCCGATGTATCGCCCTACGAATGTTCGGCTCTTAACAATCACGAGCCGAAGCGTCAGCGAAAGTTATTGCTGAAGAAGCGTGAGATAGGTAAGATTATAGGCAAGACGAAAGAGAGGGGATTGACGCTGGTGCCCGTCTCCCTCTACTTTAAGGATGGGTTTGTAAAAGTGGAGATAGCCCTTGCGAGGGGCAAGAGGAAATACGACAAGCGTGAGAGCATACAGAAGAGAGAAGCAGATAGGGATTTACGTCGTCGAATGTCCAAAGGGTAGTAGATATAATTTAGTTCTTTGATTTCTGAAGGGGGCGAAAGGGTTTCGACCGAGTTGTGGAGGTTGATGGCTGCGCATCGAGGTTGTCAGGAGGCCTCGCTAAAAACCTGGCACAAAATATAAATGCTAGACCAGCATATAGACTAGCGGCATAAGCTGCTACGTTCGTCTGTTACCTTCCCGCAAGTCCTAACGAAAGTTAGGATGGTGCAGAGCCGAACGTAAAAGTGCGGGATACCTAATTTGTGCTATTCTCTATGGCATAGATAGGGAATTAAAAATAGAGATAGCATCTAAAAATCCTGCAGGGTGGAGTTCTGGATGCGATAACAAAACCCTGATACGTGCGTAGATGCCGCTTCTGAAATAGCACGGGACGCGGGTTCGATTCCCGCCGCCTCCACCATTTATAGGTGGTATAATTTTATAAGGAGGTATTAAAGTGAGTAAAGTTATGAAAATGTTGGCACTCGTCTGGTTACTTCTGATTTTGTTACCTGTGATAGTTATGTCACAGGTTAGTAACAATAACAATCGGTATGTGAATACCGACTATGGTTTCTCGATACAGCCGCCTGAAGAGTGGACAGGAGTAGCAGGGCAGGGAGCAACGGTGGTAACGTTTAAACCAAAGGATTCGGCATCCTCATCTGTGGAGTTTAATATAATCTATGCAAAGGCACAAACGCCGATTACGTTAAACAGCTATATCAAAAAGCTGAAGGATTTCAACAAAGAGGCGTATAGAGACCTAAAGACAATCTCAGAGAAGGAATTAACAGTGTCTAACTTAAAGGCATTTCAGATAGCGATAGAATATAAAGTGGGCGACAAGGAGAGAGGATTGATACAGACCGTAGTATCAAAAAGCCCAATGGTATTTTACTCTTTGGATATAACATTCGAAAAAGCTGACTATGATAAACTTGTAAAGGTATATAACGATGCTGTAGCCACATTTGCTATAGAGGTGCTGAAGCTCACAGATGTTGAAGCGAAGGCGCAGGATAATACATTGCAGATATTGAATGCTTTAACTAACGTGAACAAAGAACTGTTTTCTGAGAATTGGTATGCTATATGTTTTGTTGCTAAAAACGGCGAAAGTAAAATTGGTTACTATCATCATAAAACGACTGAAGCAGAAGTTAGTAGCAAGAAGGGTTATTTGGTAGAGACGGAACTGTTTGTAGATGCAGGGGGAGGTGGCGATTCAAGGACTATCACGAAAGGTAGCTTCTCTTTCGATTTCAAGACGCAGAAGGTAGAGCGTGAAGAAACTATAACATTAAAGGATGGCAATAAGCTCGTAAATAAACTATCTGGCGAAATGGGGAGGGGTGAGGCGGCACTACACAGAAATATAAACGGCGAACAGGACGATATAACTATTAAGGTAAGCAATGGCATTCTGTTTACAGATGCGGCTGAACTGTTTAGGAAGATATTACTAACACCTTCTAAAAAAGATTATCTTATAAAATATCTGTATATGGCAGAGAATTCACCAAGCATTGACTTTCTTGAGGTTGCTGGTAAGGACTGGTCTGACGAGCTTAAGAAGGACGTCTATCTCGTCTATTCTAAGCGAGACAGGAAGCAGAGCATAACAATCTTATATGATTCAGACAGAAATATGATAAAAGAAAGCACAGCCAATAGTCCGATTATAATAAAGGCAGTTAGCAAGGAAGAAGCGTTAAAATAATTTTTAGGAGGACATATGGTTAGATTTTCAGTAGCAGTTGTAATAGTAATAGCAGTTGTTATCTGTGGCTGTGTATCTACTCCTCAGCTTAATAACCCGTCTGATAAGAGCAGTGCTAACTATATCCCTTTAGAAGAGATTCAGCATAAATATAATTTAGACAGGCAGAATGATGCTGTAACCGGTAGGATAATACTTACCGGCAATGGTAGGGAAGTAATCTTAGCTGTTGGTGTTCGTGGTGTAGTATTAAACGATAGGACGTATATGCTCAAGGAAGCAGTTAGTGTGAAGAATGGTAGGGTTTTCGTTACCTCAGATATATTTGATGTAATGGAGAACAAGGCGTCCGATGTTGCAATAAATCCAGAGGAGCGTATCATACCTAAAGGCAATTTTAAGGTAGTTATAGACCCAGGCCACGGCGGCGTTCACGATATAAATAAGAGTAAAAACGGCATCTATGAAAAGGATGTAAATCTTGATGTATCTCTCAAATTAAAAGATAAGCTTGAGGCAATTGGTATCACAGTGGTTATGACCCGTTCTA
>MHYJ01000103.1:346-5956 GCA_001828445.1 Planctomycetes bacterium RBG_16_43_13 | reverse complement strand
TTAGCAAATGGTGTCCTTACTTCGACCTATTACTACATAATGGAATCAACCTACAAGATAAAGAATCAAACGAAAGAGGATTATGTTCTTTACCTCGACCATCCGAAGAACGGCGGCTATAAACTAACGGATGACTCTACAAAGGCAGAGGAGGAACTTGATAACGACTATAGGTTCAAAGTTAAAGTTAGCAGTGGCAAGACAGAGGAGTTCAAAGTACAGGAGAGGACAGAGGTCTCCAATACAGTATATATAGCCCAGATGTCGCCAGAGCAGATAGAGGTGTATCTAACGCAACCACAGTTGAGTGCGAAGGCGAAGAAGTTCCTCGAGGAGGTAGTGAAGGTAAAGACAGAGATGACGAAAACCCAGAGAGAATATAATGGACTGAATAAAGAACGTCAGCAACTGGAATCGGACGAGGGCAGGTATAGGAGCAATATAAATGTATTGGGCAGTTCACCCAAAGAGCGGACACTCCGCGAGAAGTATGTTGAGCAACTTGACAAGCTCGACAACCGCCTCGGCGAGCTCCGCGTCTCTATGCAGGAAAAAGAAGGAAGCATCCGCGAGCTCGAGACCAAATTAGCTGAGATGGTTCAGGAGTTCAAGGAGTAAAGGTTACATATTCTAACGCTGTCCGATGGGCAGGAAACTCAACCTTCCTGCCCTTCTTTTTTCGCCAAGTAAGTTGACATTATGCATTAAATATGCAATAATATAGATAGATATGTTCACAGCTAAGGCAATCGGTGTATACGGCTTTTCCATAGGGTCAAGTGTTGTCTGCCTTATGTCCCTTATGGCGTGGATGGATATGTATGAGAAGGCAGGAGCAGTAACACAGCAAGATATGAAACTCCTCCTCATAAAAGAGGGAGAACTCGGCGAGATACATAACAAGGTCTATGAGAAAGTGGGCGAGGAACTATGGGAAAAGGGCGTTAAGCCAGAATTCCTAAAGGCAATAACTATCGAGACGGTTAAATCCACTGGTAGCATTGTCCCAAGCTTCAATGACATAATAAACTGGGCAAAGGAGCACCAAGATGAGACGAAAAAGTTGATGGAGCAGTATGGGGAGGAATTTAAGTCCGTAGGTCCATCACCTGAGGGTGAACAGAAATAACCGCATACAAAGTCGTTGACACCGCTACTATATCGCGGTAAATTTATATATATGAAAAGGGATATTGGGCTTTTCGTGGTCGTTGTGGTTATCGGCTTGCTCCTCGCCCTATTTTCTAAGAAGTGGGAGGGATTAGGAGGGGAACCTCAGCCGGTCGAGGTAGTTGATGTTAGATGGTCGCCGCCTACGAGGGAATATGAAGAAGAAGCCATCCCTGAAGAGGAGATGACGAAAATAATAACTGGGAAGCCATTTGAACTATATAAGAGCGAATATAAGATTCCAGAACCAACAGCAAGAGGATTAAAAGGCAAGGAAGAATACTATTACACTAAAGATGGCGTAAAGGTTAAGGTGTCAGAAAAGGAACGTTACACTATAACACCTTTAGATATTACAAGGACATCGGTGAGTGATACAGGCGGAAGGGCAACATCTTCTATCCCAGTCATAGAAGAGATGAAAAAGAAATTTGTGAAAACATTAGAAGAAACATCGCCACCACCTCCCCCGCCTACGGAGATATGCGGTGATGGAATTGACAATGACGGTGATGGTTTGATAGACGAAGGTTGCCCACCTCCGCCGGTAGAGATATGCGGAGATGGTATAGACAATGATGGAGACGGCTTAATAGACGAGGGCTGCCCTCCAAGCCATAATGTGATATTCGCTAAGGTTGGTGAGAAGACCTGGGATAGAAACGTAAAGCCCGAGTTTATGAAGGCGGTTATCGTTGAGACAATAAAATCAACAGGTAATCCCTTCCCAAGTAGTCAGGACGTCCTAAACTGGGTAAAAAACAATCAAGATAGGGCTGGACAGCTACTCAATAATATCAGTCAGCCCTATATGAGATAGAAAACTACTCCTGCTGTTCTTTCTCAGGTCACTACTTCTTCGGTTCCTGCACACCACCCGTCCAGACCCGCGTAGATGGATAGCGATTGGCAAGGTCGATGAACATAAGCCGAATCTTATTGAATGCTGTGGCACTTGCGGAGTCCCTCAGGTCTGTGGCAAGAATTGTCTTCTTAATAGTCGGCGTCTCTATAAAAAGGACAGGAGTTGATTTATCCACCTGTTTGAGTTTCTCCACATCTAAAGCCATCCGCTCGGGCCAGTTCTGAAAACCGCTATCGAGTATGTAGTTCAAGAATTCGTTCATAACGGCATCATCAACCTCGAAGGTAACAAATGGGGCAACTACTTTAGCGAGCGGCTCGTCTATCCTCCTACCCTTTTTCTCGCACCACGATTTAGAAACGAGGATTGTGTAGTATATAAATCGCTCGCCTTTGCTATTGCGGCTGGGGGTGAAGAGGGACACCTTCACAACCTGCTCACTCGACTTGCCGGAGGATTTATATACATTTCTGCTATCTACACCAGTCGTCTGGCAGGATTGGGCAAAGAGCAGAGAGCAGAGGGCAAAGAGAAAAACACCAAATCTACTAATCTTTAATCTGTAATTTTCCAATCTCATTTCTTATCTCCTTAATTTCTTAATAGGGGTATGGGGCGCCAGTCCCATCATCAATTTTACATTTTTACTTTTGATTTTTAATCTTCTCCACCTCCTCTAATATAGACGAAATTTTTACACTTTTTTGTTCTTTTCGATTACGAAGTTTTATATCCACAGTGCCGTTTTCAAGCGTCTTGGCACCTATGGTCAGCCGTATTGGTATTCCTACGAGGTCGGCGTCCTTGAACTTCACACCTGCGGTCAAGTCCCTATCATCCCACAGCGTCTCTATGCCCGCATCGACCAGTATATTATGTATATTCTCGGAAGTATCCGCAACCTTTTTGTCTTTCGGGTTTATGGAGACAATGACGGCTTTGTAGGGTGCGATTTCGGGGGGCCAGATGATGCCGTTTTCGTCATTGGAATTTTCAATAGCGGCAGCGATTATTCTATTCACACCGATGCCATAACAGCCCATCTGCATCGGATGCGTCGCGCCGCTCTCATCTTGATAGAGTGCCTTCATCTTTTCTGAATATTTGGTGCCGAGTTTGAAGACGTGTCCGACCTCAATGCCATTAGAAAACTCAATGGGCGAGCCACATTTCGGGCAGGGGTCGCCTGCGACGGCGTATCTGATATCGGCGAATATGTCTGCATCGAAGTCGCGGCCAAGATTTACGTTGATAGTATGATAATCTCTTTTATTCGCCCCAACGATGAAGTTGACCATATCTTTTACGCTATTATCCGCAATATTTTTCACTTTCAGCCCCACAGGACCGCAAGAGCCGAATGGGGCGCCGGTAACCTTCTCGACATCCTTTCCATCAGCAAGCTCCAAATGAGGGAGGCCCGTAGCTCGCACCAGCTTGTTTATATTCACCTCAATGTCGCCCCTTACGAGGACGGCTAAATATTCCTTGTCCGCTTTGTATATGAGCGTCTTCAAGATGAGCGACGGTTTGACCTTCAGGCACTTCGCCACATCATCAACGGTTATACAGTTAGGCGTGGCGACATCTTTAATAGGAAGATGCCTTTCATCCGTCCTCTGCTCAACTACAACGCATTCCGCCTTCTCCTTATTCGCCGCATAGCCGCACTTTTCGCACTTAACCATCTGGTCCTCGCCCGACGGCGATGGCACCATAAACTCGTGTGAAACGTCCCCGCCTATCAAGCCCGTATCCGCCTCCACCGCCGTATATTTCAATCCGCACCGTGAAAAAATCCTGCAATACGCATCATACATCGCATCATAGCTCTTGCCCATCCCAGCCGCATCTACGTCGAAGCTATACGCATCCTTCATCAGAAACTCCCTGCTCCGAATGACGCCGAAGCGCGGGCGAATCTCGTCCCTGAACTTCACCTGTATCTGATATAGAGTAAACGGGAGTTGACGGTAGGAATTTATCTCGTTGCGAACTATATTCGTAACCACCTCCTCGTGCGTCGGTCCTAAAATATTTACCCTGCCGAATCTGTCCTTGAATTTGCACATCAGGTCGCCGAATGCGTCGAGCCGCCCTGTCTCCTGCCATAGTTCTGATGGCTGGAGAACGGGCATCAGGATTTCCTGCGCCCCCGCACGGTTCATCTCTTCTCTCACGACATTGATAACTTTATTCAGCACCGTGAAACCGAGCGGTAGATAGGAGTAGACGCCTGATGTGAGCTTGCGGATTAGCCCCGCCCGCATCATCAGCCGCTGGCTAATCGTCTCCGCCTCTGCTGGGTCGTCCCGCAATGTGGGGATAAATGTCCTCGTCCAACGCATAGAGAAGGGAATATAGCAAATAAGATGGGGATAGGCAAGTTGATTTGCCGTAAATTAACTGCTACAATTGAGAGATTCTACGTCTAAATAGTATGAAGCAAATTATAGCGGTAATTTTCGCCCTCTCCCTTTTGCCCATCGCCACGAACTCATTCGCACAGACCATCGAAGACCAAAACAAATCGGTTTATGAGAATACATATAAGTCAGTGGTAGCCGTTCGCGCCCTTACCACACTCGGCGAGCGGACAGGGAGCGGGGTCATACTCGACAAAGATGGCTACATCCTTACCTCTGCGGCAATAGTCCCGCCGAATGCAACAAACATAAGGGTTTGGCTGAAAGGACCTAAACTTGTAGAGGCAAAACTCGTCGGCAGTTTCAAGGAATTAGAGATAGCAATAGTGAAGATAACTGCCCCAAATAGCTATACCCTGTCGCCGATGGAGTTTGGCGATTCACGGGGTATAAAAGTTGGCTCGACGACATACACGCTTGGCAACGCATTCGACAGTATCATAAATGACGACCATCCTTCATTCAGTGCGGGAGTGGTCAGCGGGGTTTATAAACTAACAGATGCGAGGATTGACTCTACCTATATCGGCACGGTTATAGAAACGACTGCGGCGGTAAATCCAGGAATGGAGGGCTCGCCTCTCATAAATGCAGAAGGCAGGATGGTAGGACTCATCACGCCAAACTTCTCTACGGCTCGATGGCTGGGCAATGCCATACCGATAGATACGTTAAAACATGATATAGAACTCCTAAAAAAAGGTAAGCATCCATCGCAAAAGGAAAAACCGCAAGATGATACGGAGATACCTAGGGCAGGGAAGCCATATCTTGGCGTTACGCTGGAGGAGAAGAACGGACAACTGGTGGTGGCAGGAGTTGATAAAGATAGCCCGGCAGAGGAGTCGGGGATAGCGGCGGGGGATGTGATTGTAGAATTGTCAGGTGCGAAGATTGGCAGTGTGAAAGAGTTCTGGGAGAAGGTAAACGCACTCTCAGCAGGGGCTGTAGTATGGATAAAGGTTGCAGGGACATCAAAGGAGATAAAGGTAACGCTTGGGGAGAAAAAGTAGGTATGAAGCATATTATAACTGTCTATATCTATATATTTATTCTATGTTCTATCCTCCCTGCCCAAGATGATACACTGGGAAAATTAAAAGATAAGGTATCGCCCGCTGTTGTTGCTATAGATGTAGATAGAACGGC
>MHYJ01000103.1:0-282 GCA_001828445.1 Planctomycetes bacterium RBG_16_43_13 | reverse complement strand
AATACTTCCGTAACAGGTACCATAATAGAGCCGGACGGATATATTCTAACCAGCTATTTCAATATCTCTGGCACCATAAAGAAGATTACTGTTACAACCGCAGACGGTAAAGTTTATGAGGCGAGGATTCTGGGTTTCGACCAGCCGAAGGATATTGCCCTCTTAAAGATAGATGCAGAAGGGCTTCCGTTCTTAGAACCATCAGAGGATAAAGTCCAACAGGGCAGCTTTGCCGCCGTTATAGGTAGAAGCCCGGATGTAAAATCGCCGACGATAAGCGAT
>MHYJ01000102.1 GCA_001828445.1 Planctomycetes bacterium RBG_16_43_13 | reverse complement strand
GACCTCAAGCTGGGGCGACAGGTCTCGCCCAATATCTTCATCCCTCGTAACCCTGGATTTACAAGTACAATTTTGTAACCCACTTCTTGTAAATACTTTGCGACCTTGTAGCTATCCCTTTCCTGGCTACTGGACATACCGACAACGGCAATTGTTTTGTATTTCTTTAATACCTCTGCAACCTTGGAAGGATAAGTAGTTATGTTCACTTCCGCTTCCCTTGAAAGAACTGCTCGTATTCAGTTACATCATCTCTACTACCTATTATGAGCGGCACCTTTTGATGCAATTCCTTCGGCTGGACCTCAAGCATACGGTCCTTTCCCGTAGTTGCCCTCCCGCCTGCCTGCTCCACTATAAAAGCCATAGGAGATGCCTCATATAGTAGCCGTAGTTTTGGTTTCGGAGTAGCGGGATACATAAATATGCCTCCGTATGTTAAGGTGCGATGGACATCTGCAACAAGCGTCCCAACATATCTTAGGGAATATGGTCTATTCGTCTTCTCGTCCTTTTGCTTAATATGGTTAATGTAATTCCGCGTCCCATCATCCCAATGTGCGGAATTACCCTCATTGATGGAATATATCTTTCCCTTAGCGGGAATACGCATATTTTCGTGAGAAAGTAAGAATTCCCCTAAACTCGAGTCGAGCGTAAAACCGTGCACACCATTACCGGTAGTGTAAACAAGCATAGTGCTGGAGCCATATATAACATAGCCCGCCGCTACCTGTTCAAGCCCCTTTTGCAGACAATCTTCTATAGTCCCCTCATCCCCTTTCGTCTTCTTGCGATGAACAGAGAATATAGTTCCTATACTTATATTCGCATCTATATTAGACGAGCCATCGAGTGGGTCATAGAGAAAGACATACTTGCCCTTCTTAAATTTATCAGGTATAGGGATTATATCAGGCGATTCCTCAGATGCCATCACACAGAGATGTCCGCCGTGGTCCATTGCCTTAAATATTCTATCCTGTGCATATTCGTCGAGCTTCATCACCCTGTCACCAGATACATTTACCCCTTCGGTAGCACCGAGTATCTCTGCGAGACCTGCCTTTCTAACCTCACGGTCTATTTGCTTTACTGCGAGTATGAAATCCCATAAAAGACGTGTGAACTCTCCTGTCGCCTCAGGATGTAGGGACTGCTGTTCCATTATGTGACGTTGGATTGTAACGAGCTTCGATATGCCCATAATACTACTCCTTAAATACTATAACATAGATGACCTGCCCTTAAGGTCAAGAACCTCCTGCCTCAACGTTGCCACTTCTTTTTTTAGATTATTAATTTCTCTTGCTGCACTTGACTGGCCCGTAGATACAATGAGCATAACAATACCTATAAGCACAACGCCTATTATTAGCACTATGCCACTTTCCATAGATAGATTTACCCTCCTTCCTTCTTAAAAATCTATACAGAATTAAACCAGCGAATAACCACCATCTACTATAATCACCTGACCTTGTATCCATTTCGCCTCATCCATGCATAGGAAGGCAACTACAGGTGCGATATCCTCCGGCTGTCCGACCCTCCTGATTGGTGTAAACTTCTTAGCATAGTCAATCATTTCCTTATACTTCGGGAACATCTGTAGCGATTCGGTATCAATTACACCCCCTGCTACCGCATTCACATTTATATTTCGGGATGACAGCTCCACCGCTAAATATCGCGTCAAGGTCTCTATGGCGGCTTTGGCGGCTCCAACAAGGGCATAATCAGGTATATACCTTGTAGGACCTAAACTCGTGATACTGACTATCTTGCCTCCCTTGCTATTGGTCATAAGGTTAGCCGCCTTCTGTGCACATAGGAGGAGCGCCCTTGCATTTATATCCATCGTCTTCTGCCAATCGTCTGTATTAAATGCAAGCACCGGCTTTAACGTCCCAGCCGCCGCATTATTTATAAAGATATCTAATTTGCCAAATGAATCACCTATCACCTTAAACATCTTATCTATATGTTCTGTGTTCCCAACGTTAGCCCTAACAGCTATTGCCTTTACTTTCTTTGCTTCAAGCTCTTTAACTGTGCGTGCGGCGGCGTCTCGGCTCTTGAAATAGTTAATAGCCACATTTGCACCCATATCTGCTAACTTGAGGGCAATAGCCCTACCAATACCCTTTGTGCCACCAGTTACTAATGCACATTTACCTTTTAGCTCCATTGCCATTGGTTGGTGTCTCCTTTCCTAAAATGTAGTTATATTATAACAAGCAATCTGGAATATGCGGATTTACGCGAACTAATTTAACATATTTAGATACTGTAGATGCTGTATTTATTACATTCAGTTTCCTAAAGAGAGTATCAAACTTCTGCTCAAGTGCAATCCCTATTTTGTTGCGCGTATCGGTATCGAGAGACCACATATCCTTCTTAAATAGACCAAACGCCTTCTTACGCGTCTTATATATATTCTGCTCGTCTGTCTGGTTTGGCTTAAACTCATCCTTACAATTTTCGCGAAGCCAAGAGTAAATCCTCTCCTTCAAGTCACGTGGGAAACTTGGATGTTCGTATATCATATTTTGGAATTCCGTAGCAAGGTGAATCTCCGCCGTTCCCGTCTTAGGAAACTTATCGAAAAGGACTTCTGGGAGAGTGGACGCACCGTGCTGGACTGTTCCGCATAAACCGTATTCCTTACGTGCAGGATTAGAAATCGCCTCGTGGACATTGAAGTCAATCTCCACCTGTGCTATCGAACCATCTGGCAGAGGCACCCCTCCGTGCGTAGTCCCCGTCTGGACACTTATCTTGCTTATGCCTTTTAACCCCTTCTGTTTTTTATCAAGCACCTCTCGATAACCATCCATAAATGCCCTAAATTCCTCGACGGTGCTATTTTTGCCGCCCACCTCCCCTATCTCGCCACCGACGGAGATTGTTACGTCCTTTGGCTGTATATCGCGTATGAACTTGGTTACCTCTGCACACGGCTCGAAGTTATTCCGCTGTTGCTCCTTCACGGTTGGCTTTGACAAGTCCACAAGCGTAGAGGAGTCAATGTCTATATTGAAAAAGCCCGCATCTACCGCCTCTTTAGCCAAATCCTTTATACCCTTCGTCTCTGCCTGCGGGTCTTTCGCAAAATTCTTGGCACTGAACTGGAAATGGTCGCCCTGTATGAATAGCGGTCCCGTAAATCCCTCCTTTAGAGCCGCCGCCATAACTACCGTCGCATATTCTGCAGGTCTCTGTGCCGTATATCCAATCTCCGACTTCGCTATCTCGAATATAACCGCACCAGTCCTATTTTTCTTGGCAGTTCTTATAATCGCACGTGAAACATCATACGTCAGCCCACGCACATTTATAGCTGGCACGGAAACCCCGCTCACCTCTCCCCGTCCCATCGCCTCGTAAAGCCCCTGAATAGACGACGGCACTACACCGACATCCATAGCCGACATCCTGATGAGCCATCGAGCCGCATCCCGCACCTTTGTATCTTCACAAAATACAGCCGTCTGGACAAGTTTATCCATTCTCCCTCTCAAGACAGCCGCATCCTCAACCTTGACAGAGCCATCTTTTGAAATAGTCATCACTCCCTTTATTATATTTTTCAGCTCATCCACATTACTGCAAAATTCCATTGCCTTTTCCTCCTAAAACACTTATCATTTCACAACTATAAGGTAATATAGTAAATAAACGATATTTAGTCAATAGAAGAGATTGCAGATTGGAAGATTGAAATGCAAAATCCAAAATCTTGTAATTTTGCATTTTGATTTTTGGATTTTGGATTTTTCGTATACGGGGTGTAGCGCAGTCTGGCTTAGCGCGCCACGCTTGGGACGTGGAGGTCGTGGGTTCAAATCCCGCCACCCCGATTATATGTTAACCAAATGAAGAAGTTAATCTCTTTCGCAGTAGTAGCAGTGATTGCATTTGTCTCACTATTTCTGTACCGCCAGAGCGAACAGAAGAAAACATCTAAATCAGAGGTAGGAGTTCAGGACACAGAACCACAGGCAAAGACACATCATGGAAAATCGGAAGAAAAAACAGAGACGCAAACGGCAGAGGGAATCTCCCCCGTCATCAAGGAGCAGATACCAAAGATATCCAAGGTAAGAAAGGGCGTAAAATTCTCAGACAAGCTACTGAAATGGTATCCGATAATCTATGAAGAGTTAGACACCGACGACGTCCAGAAGAAATTCTCAGTATTCCAAAAGCTAATGGAGATAAAAGCAAAGGACAGAGAGGGCGCAACAGATGACGACATGGCAGGTGTGATAGGGGAATTGCTTTCGGATGGCGGGAATGGGCTAAAATTCTATCAGAAGAGGTTGATCTGTGATATAAGCCGTGGAGTAGGGTATTCTGTTAGTGACACTGACGACAATGGTGAAAGTTATGAAATAAGGGGAGATTGGGGTAACGAAGTTATTAGTGCTGCACATCACATAAAGAAGCTACTACAGGATAAAGATGCGCGGGTTCGTGAGGCTGCAACCCTAGCGCTTTGGGTGCTCAATGCAACAGATGCGATACCAGAGATAAAGGAATTGCTAAATGATGAGAATACGGAGGTTCGCTGTGAGGCAGTTACTGCCCTTGGTAAACTCAATGTGAAAGATGTAATACCTGAAATAACGAGGTTACTAAGTGATGGGAATATAGATATTCGCAGGAATGCAGTCGAAGCCCTCGGTATAATGAATGCTACAGATGCAATACCACATATAAAGCCGTTGCTGAAGGATGATGATACAATTGTTCGCATGAATGCAGTCATTGCACTCGCTCAGCTAAAGGCAAAGGATATGATACCTGATATAAAGGAATTACTAAAGGATAATGATGAAGGGGTTCGCGGTTATGTTGAACTCGCCCTCCTCAAGCTCGGTGTCTCGGAAGGAGAAATTGAAAAAGCGAAGAATGTAGAGGAAGATTAGAATACTATGTCCTCCAATAAATTCTCCCTCGTCTTCTTCGACCTCGACGGCACACTCACAGATACATCTATCGACCTCGCCAATGGTGTGAACTATGCTATGGATAAACTTGGCAAACCACATATACCACCCGAAAAAGTTACCAGATTCGTAGGCAACGGTGCAAAGATGCTGATAAAGAGATGTCTCCCCGATGCAGATGAGACGTTCGTCGAAGATGCTTACAAATATTTCTACGAGCACTACGACAAACATTTGGTCGATAATACCGTCCTCTATCCCGATATAAAGGAAGCACTTCCCCTCCTCACAGATGTAGTGAAGACGGTCGTTACGAATAAGCCGGAGGGTATGTCGAGAAAAATCCTCGCACACTTCGGCATCACAAGTCATTTCGTTAAAATTATAGGAGGCGACACACTGCCAACTAAAAAGCCCGCACCAGACGCCCTGCTAAGTATGATGAGCGAATTCGGCGTCTCGAAGAAACATTCCCTAATGGTCGGCGATAGCATTGTGGACATCGAGACAGCAAAAGCCGCAGACGTCCCATCACTCGTCGTAATGTATGGCTTCCAAAACGACGGTGTCGAGGAGGCAAACTACACTGCAAACAGCTTCAAAGAGGTGTACAATTTCATAAGAACGGGCAAGACGGGATAGCTACTCCTTAACATACACATCTACCCATATCCTCGCATCACCGAAATATCTCTTGCTGTCGAGGATATACGTCTTCTGCCCTTCTATGAACTCCCTAAACTCCGACGGCAGATACGGCATCCCCTCCTCCTCTTCCTGATACCTATAAGGCGACTCCTCCTCTCTTTCTATTATAACCACAGTGTCCTCGCCGCCCTTCTCGAGCCACTTCTTGAAAAGTTCATCCTTGCTATCTTTCTTGCGCGGGAGACGTATATCAAAATTCAAGTTCATATCCCTTATATCCTTGACCTGTCGTATCTTCCATCCAATAACGTGGTGGGAGAGACCATTAAACGCACCTATAACAAGGACGTTCTTTCTAT
>MHYJ01000101.1:14446-15483 GCA_001828445.1 Planctomycetes bacterium RBG_16_43_13 | reverse complement strand
AGGAAGGTCCACATATCTACACAGGAGACGAGGGTATGGGAGATAAAGGGCAGAGCCAGAAAGGTGGCAAGGGTGGTCCCGGCGGTGAGAAAATAATAGACGCCGACTTTGAGACAAAGTAAAACATCAAAAATGTTGAAGCAGTTATGTCCATATGTTTTCCTTTTTTTATCTCTCCTATCTGCCTGCTCCCGCGAGTCGATTGATTGTAGCCCTGCCATTAGTGCGATAAAAAATAAAGAATATGATAAGGCAGAAAAAATGCTTACTGCTATGTTCCAGCTTGCCCATCACAATGATGACAAGGTAGCTATCCTCTCCAATTTAGCGTATCTATATGGGGAAAAGGGTGAGCCGACGAAGGCGGCATCTTACTACGAAAAGATACTCGAATTTGCCCCTGATGATGTAGAGACGCACGACAAACTCGGCTCCATATATTTGGGCGAGTATCCGGAGGTGAAGGACTTTGAGAAGGCACTCCAACACTACAAACGGTGCGTAGAGTTAGAGCCGACTAAACCATACTATGCCTTTCACTCTGGTAAGGCATACTACAGGATGGAGAAATATGCGGCGGCAACCCCGCTTTTTGAAAGGGCTATGGTGCTTAATCCAACGGATAATGAGAATAAACTATATCTCGGCTTGTCCTTGTATAAGTCAGACAGGCAGGACGAGGGGCGAAAGGTGCTGAAGGAACTCCTCATCGCCGAGCCCGACTATCCAAGTGATGAGGCAAAGAAAATCGTAGAAGAAGGGAAGTAGGAAGTAGAGGTTTTTCAAAACCTTTCTAATAAAATTATATCTCATTCGTCTAATTATTAGGAGCAGACATAGTGGCTTTACACAGCTATTTAAGGAAGCTGAAGATGGGCGATAGAAAGGCATTTGAACAACTCATTTATGATACACAGAATATGATATACGGTATTGCATATAGCCACGTTCAGGATACAAACATTGCTGAGGATTTAGCACAAGAAACATACCTAAAGGCGTTTGTTTCACTCAATGGCTTGAAGAATCCATCAAAG
>MHYJ01000101.1:0-14413 GCA_001828445.1 Planctomycetes bacterium RBG_16_43_13 | reverse complement strand
ACAGCTATCGATTGGTGTCGGAAGAAAAAAGAACAACCGCAAAGTAATGTCTCTCCTTTCGCTGAAATGCCAAGTATGTCCACAGTAGGACAGGATAATGTAGAAGAGCAGGAGAGGCAAGAGTATGTCCAGAAAGCACTACAAGAGTTAAGACCTGATGAGCGGGAGATTATAGTCCTACGTTATATCGAGGAGTTATCTTATAAAGAGATTGCAGATACCCTGAATATGACAGTAACTGCAACCGGCGAAAAACTTTGTCGTATACGACGTAATTTAGAAGAAAAAGTAAAATTGCAGAAGGAGGATGTACTATGAAGTGCGAAGATATTACCACATTATCCTATTACCTCGACAACGAGCTCTCAAAAGAAGAGCGTCTGGAGGTGGAAACCCATCTTCATACCTGTGCCTCTTGTGCGAAGCGACTAACTTTATGGCAGAAGAACGATGAATTGGTGCGTCGGACGTTACAACTCTCTAAACCCTCTTCAGACCTCGTTCAAAGAGTGATTGCGTTACTTCCTGTCCAACGCAAGCCGTCCTTGCGAAAGGTATTAAAGTATGCAGGTTTGTTATCCGCCGCCCTCTTGCTTATTTTCGTAGGTGTAGTCATATACATCAATTCACAAAGCGTTGCCAAGTATGACATCATCCTATATGGACAAACTACCTTTCAAAGCAAAGGGAATTCGTCAGTACGTCTATTAGTGAAAGACCCGACTGGGAAGGGAGTTCCTATTAAGAGGACTTCACTTGAGATACGTTCTAAAGAAGGTGAGACGTATCCGTTGGGAAAGTTTGATGCAGACACAGATGGCGTGGTCAACTGCAATTTTACATTGCCAGACCTTCTGCCGGGCGAGTATCGTCTCGTTACCTCTGTCGGCTCATATACAATTAACAATGCTGTAACTGTCAAACGTGACTTCAAGATTTTGCTCACCACTGATAAGCCAATCTACCAGCCCAATCAGGTAATTCATATGCGGCTACTCTCACTGACTAACTTCAACCTCACGCCCCTGCAGAAAAGAACGGCGCTTTTCGAGGTCGAAGACCCTAAAGGAAATAAGGTCTATAAGAAGGAGGTCGAGACATCTGAGTTTGGAATTGCCTCCTGCGACTTCCAGCTCGCAGATGAAATAAACTTGGGGTATTATCGCCTCACGGCAACGATTGAGGGCATAAAGTCAGAAAAGGTAGTAGATGTAAAACGTTACGTCCTGCCAAAGTTCCGCCTTGATGTTACTACCGACAAAACGTTCTATCAGCCGGGTGAAAGGATTAAAGGGAGCATAAAGGCGGAGTATTTCTTTGGCAAGCCCGTAAGTAAAGGAGGAGTAGAAATTACCCTTGCGGCTTATTTAGTCGATAAATGGACACCTGTAGAAAAACTGAAAGAGACGTTGGATGAGAACGGCGTAGCAACTTTCGAGACGGTGCTTCCCAAGAAATTCTTCGGGACAGAACTTGCGAAGGGCGACGCTATACTATCACTGACCGTTGAGGTAGCAGATAACGCAGAGCATAGGGAGAAAAAGGTCCATAGTGTTACGGTCTCGCAGGATATACTTAAACTCAGTGCCATTCCGGAGGGCGGTGCGGTGGTCTATAATATAGAAAATGTAATCTATTTCGTTACCGCATATCCTGACGGCTCACCGGCTCAAACGGAAATTACCCTCAGTAACGGTGCAAAACTACAAACAGGTGAAAACGGCATAGCGCGTATAAAACTGAAGGTCGATAATAAACTGCTAAATTATACAGTCAGAGACAAGATGGGGAATCGTGCTTCCGGTAAATTAAACTTTGTTATTTCTGCCAACGACTTCGTCCTACGTACTGATAAGGTCTCATATAAAGGGGGTGAAACGATGTCCATAGTAGTCGTTTCCGGCTATCCGTCTGGCACAGTATATCTCGACATCGTAAAGAGTGGGCAGACCATCCTGACCAAGACACTCCCTATCAAGGATGGGAGGGGTGAACTTTTGTTCGACGTCCCCGTTGACTTGTTTGGGATATTTCAACTCAATGCCTATAAAATTCGCTCGGATGGGAATATAGCACGCGACTCACGCATCATATTTGTTGACCTACCGCAAAATCTTACAATTCGCCCAACGCTCGATAAGAAACAATATAAGCCGGGTGAGCAGATTAAAATCAACTTTGAAGTGGTTGATGAGCGGGGGCGGCCTACCCAGTCGGCGCTGGGCATAACTGCAGTAGATGAGGCGGTCTATGCCCTTCAGGAAAATCGGGCAGGATTGGAGAAGGTCTACTTCGCACTGGAAGAAGACCTCCTCAAGCCACGTTACCAAATCAAAGGATGCCCCACACCGGAAGTCCTAATCACACCGCCTCCCCAGACAATATCACCGGAGGTGCTCGTAGCTGTAGCAGCGAAATCGGAGACAGTAAATCCACTCGGACGGGTTAATTCTGCGGATGCGGAGAGAAAACTCAGGCAGGAGATAAAAGAGTTTAATGATACCATTATAGAAATTGCCATTTCTATCGTCCCTATAGCGGCTCTCATTTTTGTAGCTATTCCTATTGTTATTGCATTGGTGGTTTTCTGTATCTGGCTCTATAAACTCTGCTTCCGTGCCTTCAAGAGGGACTGGATTCGCATAACGATATGGTCATTATTTCCACCCGTTGCAATTTTAGAGATATATCTAATTCTCCATTTCATCTATGATATGGACTTGAGCTTTCGGGACGATATATGGCCCTCATTAGCACTCCTTGCTACGATTGGAGCGGGGGGTGGGATAATGGTTCTATTTTTCTGGGGGATTACCTGGCTCCGAAGCCGAAGCCGTCGCCTCTATTATCTGTCTCGTTTGGGAGTAATCTCCGTGCTAGTGCTTATTTGCATGTTCATGTTTCTTATGCCTGGTATTTCTCGGTCCAGAATAAGCTACGAAAAAATAATGCTAACAAGCCCAACTGCTATTGCGAGTGGTCGGCGTGAGAAGCTGTCCAACATCGGGGGTGATAGTAGTACGTTTTTCCCTTCAGCAGAGGCCCCCTCTGATTTTGCCTCGACCAGTGATGTTCGTTCGAAAAAAAGTTCTTCTGATGATTCATCCCCCCGTTCAGCCCTTCAGGATAAGACGTCCTTCCGCCTGCGTCAATATTTTCCTGAGGCACTGCTCTGGCAACCGGAGTTGATTACAGACAAGTGGGGTCGGGCGTCCCTAATAATAGATAAGCCGGCGGACTCGATTACCACGTGGCGTATGGTCAGCCAAGCGGTCTCGCGTGATGGTCGGCTCGGCTCACACGAGCGCGGTATCAATGTATTTCAGGATTTCTTCATCGACCTCGACCTGCCGGTAACTCTTATGCAACAGGATGAGGTTTCTATCCCGATTGCTATATACAACTACCTCAAAAAAAACCAGACAATAGCACTCCAGTTTGAGAGGGGGAATTGGTTTGAACTACTTGAGGCAAGCGATACAAAGGAGCTTACCTTAGGTGCTTCCGACATCGGCGTTCGCTACTTCCGTATCCGCGTAAAAGAAGTAGGGCTACATACCCTTACTGTCTATGCGGCGGGGTCGGAGGGTTTGAAAGATGCCATCCGAAGGCAGATTCAGGTCCTGCCCAATGGCAGGGAATACGAAATCAACATCAGCGACCGTCTGGATAAGGAATGCATCCACAGAGTTAGCATACCTAAAAATGCCATTGACAATGCATCCGTGCTACTTGTCCGTCTCTATCCCGGTCGCTTTAGTGAGGTCGTTCAAGGGTTAGAGGGTTTGGTCCGCCTCCCTTATGGCTGATTTGAGCAGACATCCTCGATTGCCTATCCGAATGTGCTCGTGATGGGCTATCTGAAGGAGACGGGTCAGTTGACCCCTGAAAAACAGATGGAGATAGAGCAGAAGATTAACGTAAGTTATCAGCGGCTCCTAACGTTTGAGGTTAGTGGGACGGGTGGTTTCGATTGGTATGGTCAGCCACCTGCCAAGGTTATCCTCTCTGCTTATGGTATCTTACTCCTCAGCGATATGAAAAAGGTATATGAGATAGACAGCGGGGTTATAGACCGTGCGTATGGATTTCTGCGTTCTAAGCAAAATAGTGATGGCTCGTGGTCATTGGACAGAGATATGCACACGTGGCGCCAGCTCTCCTCGAATGGACGGCTTCCCGTAACCGCTTATGTAACGTGGGCATTAGCTGAAGCGGGCTACAGGGACTCTGCAGTCGGTGGAGCTATAAATTATATAAAGAGACATCTCTCTGAAGCGAAGGACCCCTATGTCCAAGCCCTCTGTGCCAACGCCCTGATTGCTTATTATGGTGGTAATTCCCCTGCTTGTAGTGATATCTTGGCTAAACTCAAAGGTGGCATCCGAATTAGCGAGAAGGAAAAGGTATCCTATTGGGATACAACTATTCAAGGTGTAACCTATTCGAGTGGGGAGAGTGCTGACTTGGAGGCGACAGCACTTGCAACCTACGCATTCATTAAGGCAAGATACGAGCCGTCGTTGGTAGAGAAGTCGCTACACTATATTACACGTGCTAAAGATAGTTATGGTGGCTGGCATTCGACACAGGCAACGCTTCTGTGCATCAAGACACTTTTAGAGGCGGCAAAGAGTTTCTCAAGTGCTAAGAATAAGGGAATCGTAACGTCCTACATAAACGGCATCAAGGTCGAGAGCGGCTTTGAGGAGTTTACAGAGAAAAATAGCGATGCAATGCAACAGATTAACATTAGTGCCTACCTGCGGGAGGGCGAGAATGAGGTGCGTTTAGAGATGGAGGGCGAGGTTAATGTCGCATATCAAATCGTTGGACGTTATTACATTCCGTGGAGTGAGTTATCGGAGCTGTCGGAGAAGTCGCCACCACTGACGATAGATGTTAGCTACAATAAGACGAAACTTAGGACGGATGATACGGTTACAGCATCTGTTAGGATTCGCTATAACGAGGCGATGCCGACGTTTATGGTGATTGCTGACCTTGGCATTCCTCCCGGCTTTAGCGTCGAGGCGGCGGATTTGGAGCGGTTGGTATCGGACCACATAATTGATAAATATGCTATTACAGGGAGGCAAATCACCCTCTATATTGGTGCTTTGGAGCGGGGGAAGGATGTAAAAATGGATTATCGTCTAAAGGCGCGATATCCCATTAAGGCAAAAGCCCCTTCTTCTACTGTCTACGAATACTACAGTCCGGATAAATCTGCCTCTACCAAGCCGATAGAATTCCAGGTAGAGTGATGGGTAGGTGGTGGGGCACTGGTATTTGTGTAAGAAGTGGATGGTGGTAACTTATGCATCTTCTTGACTTCACCCCACCAAATCGGTATACTTTTCGCCTTAATACATAACAGATAATAGTTCAAACCAACGTCTTATAATAAACGTGTAAAATGCTATGATAGAAGTTAAGAACTTAACGAAAACGTATCCCGGCGTAGTGGCTGTGGATGATGTCAGCTTCACGGTCGAGCGGGGCGAGATAGTCGGCTTCCTCGGTCCGAATGGTGCGGGGAAGACGACGACGATGCGGATGCTCACCTGCTTTGTCCCCCCAACCTCTGGAATGGCGCGGGTGGCGGGTTTTGATGTAGTGAGGCAGTCGCTGGAGGTGAGGAGACGGGTTGGCTACCTGCCCGAAAATAATCCGCTCTACACCGAGATGCGGGTAGGCGAATATATAAACTTTAGGGCGAAGATAAAGCAAGTGCCATCATCCGAGCGAAAGAAAAGGGTAGGTGATGCTTTAGAAAGATGTGGTCTAACTGATGTGCGAAGCCGCATCATAGGTCATCTCTCTAAGGGCTATCGTCAACGGGTTGGGCTTGCGGATGCCATAGTTCATAATCCCGAGATAGTGATATTAGATGAACCGACTATCGGTCTCGACCCTAATCAAATAAGGCAGGTGCGAGGGCTCATAAAAGAACTCGGCAAGAAACACACCGTCATACTCTCTACTCACATCCTCTCAGAAGTGGAGATTATGTGTAACAGGGTAATGATTATAAATAAGGGAGGCATTGTGGCATCCGGGACGCAGAACGAGATAGTGAGACAGGTTACAAAGGGCGTAGGGCGTGTTCGTCTGGAGGTGAAGTGTGATGGCGATACTGCAAAGGATAAGATAGGAGGATTGGAAAGTGTAGAACGTGTAAGTTTATATGGTGGCGATTCTGGTGATGGCTTTACACGGTTGAGGATAGAGACGAAAGACGGCGTGGACGTGCGGGAGGGGATATATGACCTCGCAGTTAAGAATAATTGGGCAGTGAGGGAGCTCGCATTTGAGAAAGCGTCCCTTGAGGATGCATTTGTGGAGTTGACAGGAGTGGGGAAAGATTAAAGATTAAAATGGCAACTTTACTTACGCTCGTAAAAAGGGAAGTCGGCGTATATTTCATCTCGCCGATGGCATATATCATAATAACGGTGTATATGCTCTTCACTGGCTATTTCTTCTATGCGGGTGTATATGGTGCTATAGCAAATGGTCTCCCCGCCTCGTATCAGAGTGCGACAAGTGCAATGTTGTCCTTGACCATTTTTATGATGCCTCTCATAACTATGCGGCTTTTAGCGGAGGAGAAAAATAGGGGAACGTTTGAGACACTTATGACAGCACCTATAACGGACTTCCAGATAGTATTTGCGAAGTTCCTTGCGGCGGTCTCATTCTATATCTTGTTACTCATCCCGTCCCTTCTATATCTCGTAACGCTCTCAAGTTATGCGACATTGGACAACGGTGAGGTTGTAGGGGGATATTTGGCACTAATACTGCTTGCTATGACGCTCTTCTCGCTTGGGCTATTCATCTCGAGTATGTGCAGTAACCAGATATCCGCAGGAATAATAACCCTGATAATTTCTATATTTTTACTTATTACAGATATACTTGCCAACAGCATACAGGATAAGGAGTCCATCTGGAGAAAACTATTGGGCTATGTGAATATTGAAAGGCATATGTCGGCATTAGTGAAGGGTGTGGTCTATAGCTATGATATCGTATATCTGCTCTCGCTCGTTGTGTTGTTTCTATTCCTGACGGTGAGGGTGGTTGAAAGCAGGAGGTGGAGGTAGTTTTTATGGATGAGAAGACAAGGATAGACGAGGCAATCGCTTCAAAGGAGACAGGCAAGTCCTGGAGTAGCGGGAAACGTCTCCTCGCATGGACGAATACTATTATTATGACTGCTATACTTCTTGCCATAATAGTAGGCGTCAATAATGTTGCCGCAAAATATTATATAAGGAAGGACATTACCTCAGAGAAACTGTATGCAGTGTCTGATGAGACGAAGAATGTATTGGGTCGGCTGAATAAGGATGTAACGGTATATGTTTATCCATTTCTAATCCCGCAATTTACTCGTGAGGATATGGTTAATGCGTGGCAGAAGGCGAGGGATTTACTGGATGAGTATAAGGTCTATAATAGCCGTCTAAACATAGAGGAGCTAACAGAATCCAATAAAGAGGTCCTGCGGCGGCTTAAAAATATATCGGTTAATGCGAATGATATAATATTCGTATGCGGTGAGAAGTGGAAGACGGTAAATATTGAGAGCGTATATATTGCCGATAGGACAGGTGCCATAAAGACATTCAGTGCCGAGAGTGCATTCACCTCTACGATAAAACAGGTAGCGTTTGAGGAGGTTAAGATATATATAGCAGTAGGGCATAATGAGCAGGAGAATGTTATATCCCAATATACGCACCTTCTCGCCCGTGATGGGTATCAGGTAGAAAGTATAAAGTTGACACAGACGAAAAAGGTGCCGGATGACTGTGCGGCACTCATAATGGTGGCGCCGGGTGCAGAGGTTACTCAGGATGAGAAACGCGCCTTGGATGAGTATTTGAAAAGAGGCGGGCGATTCTTCGTTACGCTCTTCCCTGATAGGAAGTGTGGGATGGAGGATTTTCTCGAGGTGTGGGGCGTCCACTATGAGAATAATGTAGTGTTAGCAGAGAAATCCTTTGTGCAGATGCCCGGTTACATAATACCGGAAAGGTATAATGAAGCACATCCTATAAATTCTAAGCTTGGCGATAGAGACCTTGTCCTACCACTTTGCTGTGAGGTTGAACCATCCTCTACTATAAAAGGGGATGAGAAGGTCAGAGCGGCATCTCTGATGTGGCTGGACAATGGCTATGCTGAAAGTGACATAAGTTTCTTGTATGATACGAAAAAGAGACCGCAGTTTGACCCTGGTATAGATAGAAAAGGTCCAATCTCTTTAGGTGTAGCTGTTCAGATAGATGTCAGCGACGAAAAGGATAAAGGTAAAAAAGGCGCGGCACGGCTCGTTGTTTTGGGCTCCATTATTGATATTAATTATGTTAGCAATTGCCTCAAGTGGCTTTTAGAGAGGGAGAACGAGATAGCCATTCCGCCTAAAGAGTTTAAGGCGACGCCGCTCGTCCTCGACAAAACACAATTGGATAAAATATTCTGGCTCAGTATAGTTGTGTTTCCGTCCATAGGTATAGTCCTCGGTATCGTTGCCTGGATTATGAGAAGAAAGTAATCATAAGGAGGTAGCATATCTATGAGTTACAAAACCACTATAATACTTGCGGTTATAGGATTACTGCTCGGCGGGTTTTTCCTATTCGTTGAACCGAAGTTGAGACCTACGGATGATACGGAGAAATGGCAACGTAAAGTCATCAACCCTGATAGTATAAAGAATATCAGCAAGATGGAGTTGAGACGCAACGACAGTGAAATCACCCTCGAAAAGAGAGATGAAAAGGGTAAGGACGTATGGTTCATAACAAAGCCGATACAGGCAAGGGCAGAGGAGTATGTTATGATAGACATAGTATCCACTGCTAAAAATCTGGACAAACTTAATGTAGTCAAAAAAGAAGCGGCGAAGACGCTGAATTTAGCCGACTACGGACTGGATAAGCCGAAATGCACCGTCTCAATATATTCAGATGGCAAGGAATACAAAATAAAGTTTGGGAAGGAGTCAGGTATAGAAAAAGAGACATGCTACCTCCAACTCGAGGGTGATGAGAATATATACGTTGTCTCGAAGGATGCATTCGGCAAATTTAATAAGGACATAAACGCCCTCCGCAATAAGCATATAATCGAATATGAGCCGTATAAGATTACAAAGATAAGGATGTGGGAACGTTTCTCTAAAGAGGTGGGTGGTAAGTTGCAATATGTGCAGGAGGAGTCGGAGGTCGCCCGCCGAGACGACGGCTGGTATTTAGAAAAACCTTATACAGAACGTTTGGAGGATAGCCAAGTCAATGCCCTCATATCAGGCGTGAAGGATTTGACTGCTGAGGATTTCGTAGCAAAAAAGGATGACCTCAAAGAGTTCGGATTAGACATCCCAAAGAATAAGATTCAAATCTTCGAGAAAGATAACGACAAGCCATACGAGATACAATTCGGCACCGCCCCTGCTAATAGTGATAAGACGTATGCATTCAATCCGACAATGAGTGAGGTTGCAGTCGTAGATGCCAATAAGTTCAATGCACTTAAAAAAGGGAGAGACGACCTCCGCTCTACAATAGTATTTGACATCAAGCGCGACGATATCCAAATCATAGCAGTAAAGACATCTGTTGGAGAGACAATCATAGAGAGAATAGAAGTCGAGGTAGAGAAAGAGGTCGAAAAAGATGGTAAGAAAGAGAAGCAGAAGGTCAAAGAGCAGAAATGGACACTCAAAAAGCCCGAAGGAATAAAGATAAGCGAGAACAAGGTAGAGCAGTTTGTAACAAAGTTGCTCGATATTCGTGTCTCGGCATTTCTGGAGAAGGAGCCGCAGGACCTGGCAACTTATGGCTTAAAAGAGCCGAAGGCAACAGTTACGGTTACGTTGAAAGATGGCAAGGGCGGCACATTTACGAAATCATATCTCTTCAGCATATTGGCTGACTTGGGTGATGCATATATGAAAAAGGACTGGGAGAGCCAGGTATATCAGATACAACGTCGCCACTACGACGTACTCCTCCTCAGCGAGCTGAACTTCGCAGATGACGTCATAATGTCAATCCCGCCTACGAGCATAAAGAGAATCTCAGTCGAACTGGTATATGAAACGGTGAGTGGAAAGGAGGCAGAGGATAGCTACAGTTGCAAACTTGATGATGCTACAGGGAAATGGACTGCAGTGGGCAATAAGAATAAAGAGATAGACGAAGAAAAAATTAACAGAATTGTCTCCGAGCTTTCGTTAGTGAGGGTTACATCATTTATAGGTCGCACCCCTGAACTCGTAAATAGGTATAAACTCAACAAACCGCATATAAAGATTACCACAGAGATAGAGGTCGATGCAGGCGGGGCGAAGAAACGTGTAGAGGATACGCTCCTCATCAGACAGATAAGTGAAAAAAGCTACTATGCGAAACGGCAGAATGATAACATTGTCTTCAAAATATCACCCTTCCTCCCTGCGGCGATAGGTGCGGGTATATATAAGGAGGAGAAAGAAATAGAGGAGGAAGGGCATAACCACTAATTAGTATTGTATATTGGACAAAAGATATGGTTTGTTTGACATTTGTTCTTTGTCATTGATTTGACATTTGGACTTTGTAATTTTGAATTAAGGAGATTATATGGATTTAGAAGAGGTAAAGAAACTACTTGCGTTTATGGAGGAGAACGACCTCGTAGAGATGGAGTATGAGGCGAATGGCAAGAGGTTCAAACTGCGTAAGCAAGAGAAAGTGGTAGAAAGAGCGCCCGTTATGATACCTATGCCGACCGCAGTATCGCCGACACCGGCAGAAGGGGAGGTGAAGAAGAAAGACGAGAATATAGTAGAGTTTAAGGCACCCCTCGTAGGCACATTCTACAGGTCGCCTAAGCCGGATGCCGACCCGTTTGTGAATGTCGGAGACGAGGTGAAGCCGGAAAAAGTCCTATGTATCGTAGAGGCGATGAAGGTTATGAACGAGATAAAGGCAGAGATGAAAGGGATAGTCAAAGAGATACTCGTCAAGAACGGTCAGGCGGTAGAGTTCGGTGAGACGCTGTTTCTTATAGAGAAAAAGTAGGTTCTTTGAAAGGTAGAAAGATAAAATGTTCTCTCGTGTTTTAATAGCAAATAGGGGCGAAATCGCCCTCCGTGTAATCCGTGCTTGTAAAGAGCTCGGCATCGAGACCGTCGTAGTATATTCAGAGGCGGATAAGAACGCTATGTATCTCAAACTTGCCGACTACAGTGTGTGCATAGGTCCTGCACAGGCGGCGAAGAGTTACCTCGACATATCGCGCATAATAAGTGCGGCGGAGATAACGGATGTTGATGCGATTCACCCCGGCTACGGCTTCCTATCGGAGAATTCACACTTCGCAGAGGTCTGCCGCAGTTGTAATATTGTCTTCATAGGTCCGAATCCTGAGGCACAGAAGGCGGTGGGGGATAAGGTCAACGCCCGCGAACTCGCCAAGAAGGTGAAAATCCCACTCATACCGGGTAGCGACACGGTGTTGAAGGATGAGAAGGAGGCGCTGGATGTGGCTCGTCGTCTCGGCTATCCAGTTATGCTGAAGGCAGCGGGAGGCGGCGGCGGCAGGGGGATGCGCATCGCACACAACGATATTAGTTTGGTCAATAATTTCCTCTCTGCACAATCAGAGGCAGGGGCGGCATTCAAGAATTCCGCAATCTATCTCGAGAAATATATAAATAAGGCTCGCCACATAGAGATACAGATTTTGGCTGACCGCTACGGAAATATAATCCACTTGGGCGAGAGGGACTGCACCATACAGAGAAGGTATCAGAAATTGATAGAGGAGTCGCCCTCGCCGATTATGAACTCGTCCCTGCGAAAAGATATGGGAAACGCCGCAATATCATTCGCCAAAGCGGCGAAATACGACAACGCAGGCACGGTGGAGTTTCTCGTGGACGAGCGCGGGAAATTCTATTTCATCGAGATGAACGCCCGCATACAGGTCGAGCATCCCGTTACGGAGATGGTTACAGGAGTTGACCTCGTAAAGGAGCAGATAAGGATAGCGGCTGGCGAGCGGCTCAGATATTCGCAGAGGGATATAAATATAAACGGCACCGCCATAGAGTGCAGGATAAATGCAGAGGACCCGACTGATGGCTTCAAGCCCTGCCCTGGCAAAATTACGAGTTGCTACATACCCGGCGGGCCAGGCATAAGGGTCGATTCACATATTTACGCGGGCTACGAGATACCATCGTTCTACGATTCACTGATAGGGAAACTGATAGTCCATAGAAAGACGCGTGGGGAGGCACTCGCCGCTATGAAGAGGGCTCTCTCCGAATTCGTCATCGAGGGCGTTCCAACCACAATACCGCTCCACCTCGCCATCTTCGACCACACGCAATATATAAAAGGGCAGGTGGATACGACATTCATCGAGAGCTATTTTAGTAAGTAATCATATTTTATACAGGGTATCCTAATCGTATTAGGAATTTTTTGAGTTCCTCGTCTGTGAGCTCAAATTGTGGCATATTACACATTCCAATCTCTTTTACTATCTCTTTTGCTTCTGTCAATAGATTATCACTAAGGAGAACTTCATCTAGTACATCTAATACCCAATTTGCTACTTCATCATTGCTTATTTCATTATTAAGCATTCTTTTTATTATATATGCAATATCTGCAGTAACTATCATATCTTAGAGGAAAAAGTTACTCCAGATTCGTATGCCTCTTCTCTATCTTGCTCTGCCGTATGTGGAGGGCGTCTATCAGTTGGAGTGTGATGGAGTCGAGGTAGATAAATAGTGCCTGCTCGAAGAGGGAGCGGGCGGGCTGGCGGTTCTGTAATCCCTTTGCCCTTTGCCCTTTGCCCTTTGCTCCCTCTAACGGGGCGGGAATTGTGATTACGAGTTTGGAGTATTTTGCAAGTGGTGAGTGCGGGGTTGCAGTGAGTGATACTACCCGCGCCTTTGCGATTGCCGCCTTTCGCGCCATCTCGAGGGGGAGCATCGTCGTCCCCGTGCCTGAACAGGCGATGAGGATGTCGCCTCTTGCAATGGCAGGGGCGGTGATTTCGTCTGCTAAATGGACGTCGAAGCCGAGATGCATCAGCCGTTGTCCGAACGCTTTTACTACAAGCCCGCTCCGCCCGACGCCTGTTATGTAGATACGTTTTGCCTTCCGTATCTCTGTAACGAACTTACTCGTGTTTCTCTCGTCAATCTGCGAGAGGACTGCGGACATCTCGTTTAGGATGATGGTGGTAAATTTTGACATCTTTCCTCAAAAATCACTTGTCAATACATTTACATTATAAACCGGTCCCTCTATACAGATGCGAGAATATCTGAAATCGCCGTTATTTCCTACAACTTTCGTAACGCAGGCGCCGCAGGCACCGAGGGCACAGCCCATTAGTTTCTCGAGCGATAGTTCGCAGGGGACGTCCTCTTTTTTCGCTATCTCTGCAACGTGCCTCATCATAGGCGTAGGACCGCAACTGTATATCTGTATATTTTTTTTCTTGTTCTTACGTAGGTAATCTTCGAGTAGCAGGGTTACGAATCCTTTTTTACCAAAGCTACCGTCGTCTGTGGACACCTCGATATTTATGCCGAGCCCCTCGAACTCCTCTAAATAATATAGTTCTTCCTTATTTCTCGCACCGAAGAGGAGGGCTAACTTTGTTTGTGTCTTCGCCTCCTTATATTGTTTGGTGAGAAAGTAGAATGGAGTTATGCCTATGCCGCCTGCGACGAAGACGGCGACATCTGCGGTTTTGTTTATGGTGAATCTGTTGCCAAGCGGACCGAGGAAGCCGACTTTGTCGAGAGGGGTTTTCTTCGACAATATATCAGTTCCTCTGCCGACGATTGTGAAGCCCAAGTCAATATTAGTGAGGGCGTCAGAGTTATATCGCACATCATATATACTGAAGGGACGTCTGAGAATAGGGTCAACGGAGACGTCAACTTTTAGGTGGACGAACTGCCCTGCGTAAATTTTATCGTAATATGGAACGGCGAGGGTTATCAGGCGGCAGTTATCCGCATAGGAAACATTTTTGACGACGTAGGAGTTACAGTTAATCATAGATTGCTGTCTCGGTTCGGCACGTATATTTTTAGTAGCCATACTAAGGGCGATATTATATATTAAATTCTATGAATTACAAAAAGGAATTGATATTGGCACAGATGGTCGCAGTAAAGGCGGGGAGGTTGCTACTCAAGAATTTTCGCATCAACCGCTCCATATATTTCAAAGGGAATAAAAGCAATTTAGTAACGGATATGGACAGGGCGTCGGAGGAGTTTATAGTCAGGCATATAAAAAGGGTATTTCCACATTATGAAATAATAGCTGAAGAGGGATTAAACTCTCAACTCTTAACTCGCAACTCCAAACTCTAT
>MHYJ01000100.1:4526-6338 GCA_001828445.1 Planctomycetes bacterium RBG_16_43_13 | reverse complement strand
GATGAACTGCGAAACAGCGGAAAACCATCTTCGTTGACTACAGCGGCAAACTCCAGAAGGCACAGATTGATGCGAGTTAGAATAGGAGGTAATTTATGAATTGGCGTCCAATATTAGCTATAGCTGTTTTTTTATTAGGATGGATATGGTTGATATTATCAGGTAATGGCACATTGCAAGAGTTTTTACGGATTAAAGAACTAGTTCTTGTAGTTATCGTTCCTCTAATTTATGTATGGCTTGTGTACCCTAAATATTATCTAAAATCCATTTGGCACGCGGCATTTACTTGTCAGGAAGTAAACAAGGATGAATTACTATGTGCACTTAAATGGATTGGAAGTGTACAGGTTATGACGTTAGCAATGGGCATTCTCACTTTTTTCACAGATATTGTAATAGTTATGAATAGTTTAGATGACCCTAAAACTTTTGGTCCTAGAATGGTGGGTGTTTATCTTTCACTAGTTTATGCTGTTGTGTTTTCTATGGGCATACTTTATGCCATTAGAGTATCTTGCCTTTCTAAGTACTCCGCTGTTGAGGTTAATGATGAGAGTGGTCGCTTGTCTTTGATTTTGTTGGGTATACTGGTTATTGCTGTGATGTTGAGCATGTATATCAATTGCTTGATTATCTCTTCAGCGCCCTCGCTAACTTCGTAATCGTATCCTTCGCATCCCCGAAGAGCATCATCGTCTTGGGGTTATAATATAGTTCGTTATCAACTCCTGCGAAGCCCGCCGCCATACTGCGTTTGCAGACCATTACCGTTCTTGCCCTGTCAACATCCAGTATTGGCATACCGTAGAGCGGACTCGTCTTATTTGTGCGAGCCGCAGGGTTGGTAATATCGTTCGCACCTACGACGAGTGCGACATCCGCCTCTGGAAAGGACGGATTGATTGTGTCCATCTCATATAACTGGTCGTAGGGGACGTTCGCCTCTGCGAGTAGGACATTCATATGCCCCGGCATCCTGCCTGCGACAGGGTGGATGGCGTATTTTACCGTAGTGCCTCGAGCGGCGAGGACATCTGCAAGTTCTCGGACTACGTGCTGTGCCTGTGCGACCGCCATTCCGTAGCCGGGGACTATGATGACGAGAGATGCTCCCTCGAAGCATATAGTGGCGTCCTCTATTGAGTAGCCCCTTACCGATTTGTCCGACCCTGCGGATATTCCAGATTTCTCATCCGTCTTGCCGAAGGCGCCGAAGAGAACGTTCACCATCGAGCGATTCATCGCCTTGCACATTAGTTGGCAGAGTATAATGCCTGATGCCCCGACTAAAGAGCCACTGATAATAAGGACATTATTGCCGAGGACGAAGCCGGTCGTCATTCCTGCAATTCCCGAATACGAGTTTAGAAGCGAGATTACTACCGGCATATCTGCTCCACCGATAGGGAGGACGAGGAGGATGCCCAGAACGGCGGATATTATATTGAGACCCCAGAATGCGAGCGGTGAGGATGGCTCTGCAATGAGCCAGATACTACATCCGACTGCTGATAGTCCGAGCAAGAGATTGATGGTTTTCTGCAGGGGATATGTTATTGGTCGCCCACGCATTAGTTCCTGTAGTTTTGCGAATGCGATGATGCTGCCTGTGAGGGTAATCGCACCGATGATGATACTGAGGGCGATGGGGATACTCAGGATTGGCTCGACTGTCTCATTTTTTAATAGATGCTTGAAAAGTTCCGCACCTGCGACGAGGGCAGAGGCAGCGCCGCCGAAACCGTTTAATAGTGCCACCATCTGCGGCATAGCGGTCATTTTAGTCGTGTAAGCAAATATAGTCCCGAT
>MHYJ01000100.1:4159-4510 GCA_001828445.1 Planctomycetes bacterium RBG_16_43_13 | reverse complement strand
AAGCCGACTATTACTGCCTCGAAATCAACAACGTTTCTATCTACCATTGTTGCGACTATTGCGATTAGCATACCGAGGGCGCCGAGGAAATTCCCGAACGAGGCGGTTTTAGGTGAAGAGAGCATCTTTAGCCCAACGATGAACAGAATCGCCGCAACTAAATAACAGATGTTGATTAGGTTTATATCCATTGCTATTTTTTCTTCCTAAACATATTGAGCATTCGTTGTGTAACGAGGAATCCGCCGACGACATTTATGGTTGCTAATGCGATAGCGATGACGCCGAGCAGGGTGGTTATATCTCTGCCCTCTGCCCCTGCGGCGAGGATTGCACCGACTACAGTGATGC
>MHYJ01000100.1:2722-4113 GCA_001828445.1 Planctomycetes bacterium RBG_16_43_13 | reverse complement strand
CGGCACTTTAGAAATAACCTCAAAGCCCACAAAGATAGCGAGGGCGAAGACAGTAAGGGCGGTAATCAATATTTCTACAGTCATTTTATTCCTCCTGATGTTATAGCGGTTTTGATTGCCTCATTTACGATTTCTCCATTATGAGTTACGAGCGGGCCGCGAGTGAGTTCGTCATTGAGGTCTATATTTAATTTTCCGTCTTTATACAGGTGCAGGAAAAAGTTGGTTATATTTCTCGAATACATCTGGCTGGCGGGGAGAGCCATAGAGGATGGCAGATTTAGGAAGCCGTTGATAATGACGCCATACTTCACGACCTCTTTTCCCGGTTCGGTGAGGGCGCAGTTCCCGCCTTCCTCTGCGGCGAGGTCAACTATAACGGAGCCGGGACGCATACCTTTGACCATTTCCTCTGTGATGAGAACAGGGGCACGCTTGCCGGGGACTAATGCGGTGGTGATAACTACATCTGATTGCTTGATATGTTTTGCCATCATCTCCTGCTGTTTCTTGTAAAATTCCTCCGTCTGTTGCTTTGCATAGCCACCCGCATCTTGTGCATCCTTCGTCTCGATGGGTAACTCTACAAACTTCGCCCCTAAGCTCTGCACCTGTTCCTTCACAACCGGCCTCATATCATACGCCTCAACCACGGCGCCGAGTCGGCGGGCTGTAGCGATTGCCTGCAATCCTGCCACGCCTGCACCAATTATAAACACCTTTGCCGGTGCAATCATCCCTGCGGCAGTCATCAGCATCGGGAAGAATTTATTTGATGCAGACGCCGCTACAAGCACTGCCTTATAGCCGGCAATAGTGCTCATAGAAGAGAGTGCATCCATTGTTTGGGCGCGTGTAATACGAGGCATCAACTCCATAGCGAATGCTGTAACTTTTCTCTCTGCCAAACGTTTCATAATATTAAGATTGGCGAAAGGACGTAGTAGGGCAATAAGGATTGAGCCCTCTTTCATTAGCTCTGCCTCGTGATGACCTGAACCTGGGCAGTCGGTAGGGCATTGCACTTTTAGTATGACATCCGCCTTTTTCAAGAGGTCGGCGTGATTTGGCTCTATAACCGCACCTTTATCCTGATAATTGTTGTCTGAAAAAGTTGCTGGCTGACCGGCATTGCTTTCCACTACCACATCTGCTCCAGCCGCTTTAATCTGTACAACGCTTTCCGGCACCAACGTCACTCGGTGCTCACCAGATGTGATTTCTTTCGGTATTGCAACTATCATAAGTGAAATGCCTTGTATCAAAATAGAAATAATCAGTCAACAAAAATATTGACTGTGGTGTCAATTTGCGATAGTTTTAGTGACATAGATAACAAAACTTTGAAAAGGAGGATGAGATATGTTCAAGATTTTAGCTAAAAGATGTTT
>MHYJ01000100.1:1685-2519 GCA_001828445.1 Planctomycetes bacterium RBG_16_43_13 | reverse complement strand
ATGTCGGCGATAGCATATTTGCCATCCTTGGTCCTTTAGGCACACCTGCTCATATAGAGAAATTCGATGGTGCTTGCGTCCTGATGGGCGGTGGATATGGAACAGGGGCAATTATTCCGATTTGTGATGAATTGAAAAAGATTGGGAATAGAGTGATAGGCATAGTTGGCGCCCGTCGCAAGGATTTACTGATAATGGTAAATGAGCTTAAGGTGGTCTGTAATGAGGTAGTAATTACTACAAATGATGGAAGCGAAGGCATACAAGGGTTCGTGACGGATGCGCTCCGACGACTGCTTGAAACAGAAAAAGTTGGTTTTGTCCATGCGATTGGTCCTGTTCCGATGATGAAGGCGGTGAGTGAATTAACGCGCCCCCATAAGATAAAGACGATGGTGAGCATAAACGCCATAATGGTTGATGCGACTGGGCTATGTGCCGCCTGCCGTGTTAATGTTGATGGCAAGGCGAGATTTGCCTGCTTCGAGGGGCCTGATTTCGACGGGCATAAAGTTGACTTTGACGAGCTCGCAATCCGCCAGAAGTGGTATGTCCCTCAAGAGAAAATTGCCGCCGAACTGTATAGCGCCTCCAAATTTTCTCTCCCGCCTACCTGTGAGGACGTGCCGAAGGTTCGCGGGGATGAAAAATTCGGGATATGGAATACGGAACCTGAATCGCAGAACGCGGAGCGCAGGATACCATATAATTATATTCCCCCCATTATGCCCGACGGCATAAAACCCGGCGAGACGCTTAATATCTCGAACAAAGACAGGATGAAGATTTCCCGCCAGCCGATGCCGCAACAGCCCGGCGACGTCCGTATAAATA
>MHYJ01000100.1:0-1646 GCA_001828445.1 Planctomycetes bacterium RBG_16_43_13 | reverse complement strand
CACTCCTCGACGCCGCCCGCTGTCTCCAGTGTAAAGACCCCAAGTGCATCGGCAACTGCCCCGTTCATATCGACATCCCCGCCTTCATAAAATTTATAGAGAAACGCGACTTCAGAGCCGCCGCAGAGAAGGTTCTCGAAATGAATAATCTCCCCGCCATCTGCGGTCGCGTTTGTCCTCAGGAGGAGCAGTGCGAACTCGTCTGCACTACGGGTAAGAGTAAAAACGGCACGCCCGTATCTATAGGACGGCTCGAGAGATTTGTCGCCGATTGGATTCTTAAAAATGATGACGTAACGGCTATTAAAAAATCCGCCTCTACTGGTTTCCGCGTCGCCGTCGTCGGCTCGGGTCCCGCAGGTCTCACCTGTGCGGCTGACCTCGCAAAGATGGGGCATAACGTTACCGTCTTCGAGGCACTCCACAAAGTAGGCGGCGTCCTGATTTATGGCATCCCTACTTTCCGCCTCCCACCCGTTGTCGTGGATAAGGAGGTTGACAACCTGCGAAAAATGGGCGTGAGGTTCGTAACGAACGTTCTCATCGGGCGGACGCATACTGTAGATGCCCTTCTAAAAGAAGAGGGCTTCGACGTCGTCTTTATCGGCACAGGCGCAGGGCTACCGCATATGTTGGGATGTCCTGGCGAAAACCTGAAGGGCGTCTATACTGCAAACGAATTCCTCACCCGCATAAATTTAATGAGGGCGGACTTATTCCCAGACCACATCACGCCCGTTACAGTTGGTAAAAATGTAGCAGTGATAGGATGCGGCAATACGGCTATGGACGCCGCACGAGTATCTCGCCGACTTGGGAAAGGTAGGGTCGCAATAGTATATCGCCGCGACGAGGATTCCGCACCCGCACGCGAGGAGGAACTCGAACACGCAAAAGAAGAGGGGGTAGAATTCTTGTGGTTCACACAGCCGCTAAAATTCAGCGGTGATGCCGACGGTTGGGTTACCAAGATGACCTGCTCGCGGACGGAGTATTACGGCGAGAATGACCCACAGGACTCGCTAAAACGCAGACGTGTGCGAGAAATTCCTAACACGGAGTTCGAGATGGATGCTGACACGGTCATCAGTGCTATGGGCTTCGGCGTCAATCCGCTCGTCCCGTCAACCACACCGGATATAAAGGTGAATAAGAGAGGCGTGATAATAGCAGATGCGGCGACGGGGGCGACTACGAAGGAGGGCGTATTCGCAGGAGGTGATGCAATAACAGGCGGTGCGACTGTGATACTTGCAATGGGGCAGGGCAAGGTTGCTGCGACCGCTATAGATAAATATCTGAGAGAGAAAAAGGCGAAAATATTTGAGGTTAGCGGAGTTATGAGGTAGGATGGAGTGCGGAGTGGAGAGTGTGGAGTGAGGAGTGGAGAGTGTGGAGTGTGGAGTGGAGAGTGGGGAGTGCGGAGTGTGGATTGCGGAATGGAGAATGTTGAATGAGATTGTTGACCCCGTTAGAAATGTCTGCAATATTACACTTAAAACGGGGGGGAACATTATTATCTCCTTCGCTATCATGCTTTCTAACGGGGTTGAAAAAAGGTGTTTGACATTTTATAGGGAGGGTAGCATAATAACGAAAATGCAAAAATCAAAGAGCAAAAATAAAAATTAAGGAAGATATGATAG
>MHYJ01000099.1:4242-9663 GCA_001828445.1 Planctomycetes bacterium RBG_16_43_13 | reverse complement strand
AATACTAACTTCTCTTCGAGCTCGAGTTCATCACCCTGATATGTAACCTCACCATACAGCATAAAGCCGATGGGGTCAACAGTGGCATCTGCTAACTTATACTTCCACTCGGATGATATTCCCTTAAACTCGAACCTGTTCACATCATCCTCACCAGAACTCTCCTTATAATCTATCTTTGTGCTCCTGAAATTAAGGTAGAGTGCAGTGGTGAGATTATCCTCTAACCCGTATTCGAACTCCTCGCGTAATTCCCAGCGATTATACTGTTGGTCAACTTTGCCATGCTTGAGCGTTATCCATTGCTCAAATTCGAGGGCACCCTTCGGTAGTGTCTTCGGCTCGTAACTATATGTAAAGAGCCGCTCGTCGCCGTAGAGCATAGGTAGTGGAGCTACATATACTGCTAATAGAAACAACCCAAGACACCCTACTAATATCCGCTTTAACTTGCTCATATACTATCTCCTTTCATATTTTAACCTAATAACATATATTGCAACTGCGACCCATTCCCATACAACAGGCAAAAAAACTTATTCTCTCATAGTCAATGCACCCCCTTTCTTACGTATATCTCTGATACTATTTCTTTATCCAACGCTACCTGTGTCTCGTTTATCCTTATGACAAAAGAGGGATTCTTTTGAGACAGTGTAATTCTATTCCCAGGCACGACGCCAAAACTACTTAGCCGCTGTAAACGATTCGGATGGAGAGATGAGATGAATACTATCTTCCCTTCTTCACCCGGCGAGAGTTGAGAGAGCGGAACTACGATGGGTGCTATCTCTGTTATGAATAACCTACAACAATTCCCGCGTGGTATTGCTTTCCCGTGTGGACAGGTAGGAGGATGGCCTAAAAACGCACAAACACTATCTGTAACTTCTTCACTCAATATGTGTTCGAATTTACAAGCCGCCGGTTCAGAGTGGGCATAAGGTAGCTCAAGAATATCCGTAAAAAGTTTTTCAGCCAATCTATGCCGCCTGACTATCCCCTCTGCTCTCTTTTTGCCATCGCTGGTAAATTTGATGTAACTTCTATCCTCTACTATCAAACTCTGCTCTAAAGCAGCACCTATTACTGCATCTACGTTTAGATTGTCTTTATCCTCGATTAGACAAGGATTGTGAACCATAAACTCGTTCTTTACACTATCCCGTGAGACCTTGTCATCGCCACTCTTCTCTCCCAAAACCATACATAGTTCTAATACCTCGTCAATCTCTTCGCGCCTCATCTTTTTTTCTCCTAAATAATCCAGTAATAAACTCGACTACCTTAGATTTCACAGGTAGATGATAATCACAGTTAGGACAACATAATATATTAGAGCACCCTTTAGAAACGCCGCATGCCTCACAAGGCGTCTTCGCATTCTCCTCTTCGAACTCACAACCGCACAGCGGACACTTTATCATAACACTATACCCGTAACCTTAAAAAATAGATTTAGTAGAGCACCAACTCCAATCGCAAATACGAAAACAAACGTTACCATATATAAGGTGGTCTTAAGTCCCCTTTCCTTTATAGATACAAGGAATTGTGCTATACAGGGAACAAATAGGGTTATCGTAACTAAGCTGACAACCGCCTGATTGGCAGTAAGCAACCCCTGCCTATCCATACTAAATAATCCTGCCGCTCCATAATCACGACGCAAAAAGCCGATTACAAATGCCCCAGTGGTCTCCTTCGGTAACCCCAGCAATCCAGTTATAATTGGACTCGCTACATCCTGTATCTTAACCAACAGGTTTAATTCATCTAATGCGAAAAGAACCAACGTTCCTATTATGAAAAGTGGAACCGCCTCCTTCACATACCACTCCAACCGTGCGAGGGTTTTTATCAGTATATTAGACAATTGTGGGAACCGAATAGGGGGAATTTCTAAAACAAAGTCCGACTTATCACCCGGCAGGACCTTAGACGCCAAATAGCCCACTACAAATATCACAAGTATAATTATTCCTAACCAGATAGCGCCGGCTGGTGTAAACGGACTTCCTACCATACCTAATATTACGCCAAGTTGAGCAGAACAAGGAACGCCAAGTGTCAAAAGCAGTGTAACTACTATGCGTTCCCGTTTCGTCTCAAGAATCCTCGTAGTCAAAGTCGCCATCGTATCACAACCGAGACCAAGAACCATAGGCAGAACTGCCTTCCCGTTCAATCCCATCATCTTAAATATACGATTAGACATAATTGCTAATCGCGGCAGGTATCCACTATCCTCAAGAAAACTAAAGAAAAGGAAAAAGGTTATTATTATAGGAAAAACTATGGCGAGCGCATAAGTTATTGCCATAGTAAGAACACCATACTCACCGACGAGCAGTCGCGTCAAAAATTTGGAAGGTGAATAGTCGTATATAACCCTCGATAGGAAAGGAATAATGAGTCCTTGATATACCTTAACAACCACATCCCCTCCTCCAGCAAAATTAACAGTGTAGGTGCCACCTCCTACTGCCCTTACATCACTAAATCTCACATCATTAGATATCTTTATAATGTGTATGTTAGCATCATCTAATGGTGTAAAGGCATCTTCCTTTTTTTCTTCCAATTTGAATACATAATCGCCACCGCTATTCGTTGCAGTAATTCTAATATCACCATCACCATAAAGGTTAGGGTCTTTAAGGTTGTGTAAACTAACTTTATCTGAAGAAACCTTAAATTTCTCTTCAGCTACTGTCCCGCCAAAAAATCTACTTTCTATCAAATCAACTGCATCGCCAGCACCAAACTTTCCAACGAACCACCACATTGCATAAAGGACAGCCGCGAGCACAAATACACCTAAAACGGGGTGCATACATAGTGAGCCAATCTTATCGGCAACTGTGCTATGTGACTTCTGCCTGACCTTCTGAACAGACCTTACTACTTCTTCGACTAAACTTTGTCTCTGCTCATTTATTATATAGCCGAGCGGTTTAGCATAAGAGGATTGGAGTGTAGCAACTATTGACTCTATCTGACTCAACTTCTCGTATGTAACCTTATCCTTCAGCCACTCTTTCAGAGTAGCGTCACCAGATAGGAGCATAAGCGATATGGCTCTCTTAGGTATATTTAAATCCGAAAGCAAAGATACAATCCTGCTAATAGCATCCTCTATATCACTGCTATATTTAGCAGTCAGAACTGATTTCTGAGCGTTTGATATGCTTGAAACAAGCTCAGTAGTCCCTTTTCTATGCGTAGCTATAGTAGTTATAACCTTTACGCCGAGTAGTTCAGACAACTTTGCAGTATCAATAACTATACGTTTATCCATCGCCTCATCCCACATATTTAGATTGAGAACCATTGGTATGCCCATTTCAGCTAATTGCAGTGTTAGGAATAGCGTCCTGCCTAAATTCTTGGCGTCGCTTACCTGCACAACCACCTCAGGCGATTCTTTCAGTAATATATCTCTTGTTACAACCTCATCCTCTGACATTGGAACTAAACTATTTACCCCAGGGGTATCAAGGACAGAGTATCTGATGCCCTTTATGTTGGCTATTCCATTTGCTAATTCAACAGTTGTACCTGGATAATTAGAAACAGTAACATAGCGGCTTGTAAATAAATTGAATACTACGCTTTTCCCAACATTCGGATTACCTACCAAAACGATCTTTGGTAACTTCTCGCTGGATTGCAATGCTGTAGTGTGCTGGTGCATCTATTTTATATCCTCTTTTACATTTCCATCTTTGCACTTGTCCTTACACTTTACGCAATAACCGAATATCTTATGACTGTGGTATAGGGGCATAAAACTATATTTTTTTACTACCTCATCCTGCAGTTTCTCTATACCATCACTGTGGAACTCTATTACATTACCACATCCTATACAATATAGATGGTCATGGTGGTCTCGCCCAGCCATATATTCATAGTATTTCTTCCCGAGCCCGAAGTCGTGCTCTTCTAAACAGCCACATTCTTTCAGAAGCGCAAGGGTTCTATATATAGTGGCTCGAGGAACAGGCGTTTTACTATCTTTGAGTATGTCATATATATCTTCAGCTGTGAGATGTTTACGTGATGCCATAACTGTCTCCGCCACAATACGTCTCCCCTCTGTAAATTTTAGACCACAGGATTTACAATACTCCATAACGTCGGACAATTTACTATCCATAAATATTACCTCCTACTAACATAACTAATGATACTGGGTCTCAATCACAAAGCCAATATATAAATTACAGAGTTCCGTGTCAAGTAGATTTCCAAGAAAAATGAAAAATATTTTGGTGGATTAGGCAGGAAACCGTAGAAATAAAAATGGGCGACTCTTTTGTTGAGACGCCCATATCGTTTGTTTCGTTATCGTATTACATCGATGCCTTTCTCTTTGTATAGCAATCGTTGCAATAGACGGGCTTATCGCCTCTCGGCTTGAACGGCACCTCAGATTCCTTGCCACATTCTGCACATATTACAGAAAAATATTGACGAGGTCTATCTGAACCACCTCCTCCGAAGCCACCTCCACCAAAGCGACTACCTCCTCCAAAACCGCCGGGCGGCCTCTGCTTCTTCTTTGCTTCCCTACAGGGAGAGCATCTCTTTGGCTCATTTCTATAACCCAAAGATTTATGGAGTTCCTGCTCACTCGCAGCATATACAAAATCTGCACCACATTCTACGCACTTTAACGTCTTGTCCTCTGCCATTGTTTTGTTCCTTTCCTAAATCGCGTCCTTATTACGGCAATACTCACTCGGCTGATAAGCCCCTTTTGTAGAGCGTAAAGGACACCCATTCCATTAATATAAACTAACTACACTCTTCAATTCTGGCGTCGTTTTCTCACCTCCTTGCAAAAACACCAGGACTAAAAATAAAAAATCCGCTTCCGTAGTTTCCTACTTACATAGCAAGAACTACAGTAAGCGGGAGTAATCAAAGTAACCGTATACCTTTCCACCTAAATCTTTACAGATGCGTTTTTACACTATTTGTTTATAAAAGTCAATACTTTTCGTGAAAAAATATTCTTTTTATTTCTCCTTTTCTATGTTTTCATACTTGTAGACAGGCACTGTATACTCCTCTGTCATCCAAGCATAATCATCAACTTCTTTAGTTCCACCTTCTGGTGTCATCTCCTGATGAGTGCCAACCTTTTTTAGAACTGACCTGGTATGAGTAGCATAGTGAATGACATCCTTCTGTCTATTACCTATGCTATCCTTTTTAGCTACATCTGCACATGAGAAAAGGATAGATATTACGCATAAAAGTGTTACTAATGATATCACGTATTTCATAGAATTCACCTCCCTTTCACAAAGTAATAAGCCACTAAATGCAACCTTATCAACTCTACTTATAAATCACTCTATAATGTTATACTCCGAGAAGCTGTATTTGGTTGCAAAATAACGAAGATAT
>MHYJ01000099.1:0-4213 GCA_001828445.1 Planctomycetes bacterium RBG_16_43_13 | reverse complement strand
GCATTCAGATTGGTCTGACGTAAGACGCCAGTAACAACTTCCGTCATAATCCTATTCCTTACAGACGAGGCAAACTCTGCAGCCATATCTGCATCTCCAATTGCAGAAGCACTCGCAGATATATTCTCAAAAGCTATACTAAGGGCGTTTCTATTTGCCTCGAATATCTTGCTCTCCACGGAACCTAATCTGCCCCTTAGAGACGTTACCTCGTTCACCGCTGACCCTATTATACTAACCGCATTACGAGGATTATTGGCTAAACTATTCGCTCCGCCAGTAGCAAGGGTCGCCAAATTCCCCAGACCGCTTGTATTCCCTAACCGCAGTGCATCAGACGCACCGACGCCCATAGTTATTCTATCAGAACCAGTAGGAGAAGTTCCCAACTGAAATCTTACGCCCCCTCCTTCTATCTCGAACGAAAAATTCCCTGTCTGCTCTGGTTCAACAGATATAACAGCGCTAATCCTATCAGTAGCCACATTGACGACATTCCCCTGCCCTGTAGCATTTTGTCCATCCACCTGCGCAACTACATCTCTACCTGTAGTCCTACCGGTGGCTACACCCTCAAGGTCTCCAGATATTTCTTTTATATCTACAAACTCTTTAGACCCATAGCCCACACTTCGTATGACACCTCCGCTCGCCTCTACACCTGTAAAATCCTTGACAGAGTTTATCGCCTCTTCCACAGTTGCCTGCGTCGCACCAGCCGCTATATTCACATCTTGTGTACCAAATGCACCCGATATCCTTATCACAGAGGCGCTTGATTGAACAGCTGATATTGTTCCATTTGCCTGAGCTCGCTCTGCGGCAGAGAGTATATTCACATCTACAGTAGCCGGAAACCCACCCTCGAACGTCCCACCCTGCACCTGTATATTTTTTAACTGTGGGCTGGCATCAGTTATATTAAAATCCAAATTGCCATTAAGTAGGGTAACATCACCAAAGCGAGTTGTCTGGGCAATTCTATTCACTGCTTGGATTGTCTGGTCGAGTGCGGCTTGGAGCGCTTCCTGCGTCTGCCCACCATTAACACCTATATTGAGTGACTCTATGGCAAGAGCCCGTGCATTGGCAAGAAGGTCGCTTATCTGACTTAAGCCACCTTCCGCTGTTTGCACCAAATTGGAGGCATCCTGTGTATTTTCAACTGCCTGGCCTATAGCACTCAATTGCGACCGTAGTGCTTCAAATATAACAAGCCCGGATGGGTTATCCGAAGCTCTATTTATCTGTAATCCAGTAGAAAGACGTTCCAGTGTCCTAATCCCTTCTGTTGATATCTGATTAAGATTGCGAAGAGCTGTTAATGCACCGACTTGTGTGTTTATACGAAGCCCCATTTTACCCCTCCTTGGGATTTAGATATTCTATCCGTAGAACAAAAAGCCCCTCTACTAAAACAAACCTCTCCTATCTATGAGCCCTAAGGCACCAAACCAATTTCACTATCTATATAAGATTATAAGGCATAACACAAAATATGTCAAGGAATGTAGAAAATATTTCTTGCACCTTCGTATATCATACGCACCGCCAAGAGCAACATAACTAATGCGAAAATCTGCCGTATAAACCTGCCTCTTACCATATTCGAGATATACGCTCCTACCTGTGCCCCTACTATTGCACCACAACCTATGAGAATGGCATAGTTCACATCAACCTGTCCCCGCACTAAAAAAGCCCCCGCACCTACCAGCGATGTAATAACAAGTATAAAATGCGAGGTAGCAGTAGCATTATGAACAGCCATACCAAGTATAAGAAGCATTACAGGCATATGTATATTCCCCCCGCCAATACCAAAAATAGTAGATACTACACCTGCAAAAAAACTGACTATTAGTGCAACAGCCATTCTTCCGGAGCTAATCTTTATCCCCCCCGCACCGTCATCAGATTTCTTCAGCATAATGTATCCGCTTATTAATAAGAGCAATAAACCAAATAAAGACATGAATAGCTCTTTAGATACATACTGAACTACATATGAACCGATTATTGCGCCAGGAATAGCGGTTAGTGCGAATAAAACACCAATGCGGTAATTAATCCTCCGTTGCCTCGCATATGATATAGTGCCTGAAAAAGCGTTGAGGAATATTACAACAAGTGATGTTCCTGCAGTATTTTGTGGAGAAGTGTTATAAATAAGTGAGAGCACAGGCACCGTTATAAAGCCGCCGCCCACGCCAATTAAAGTACCTAATAATCCTACTATAAAACCTACTACAACCAAGAATATCTGTTCGAATAGCTGTTCCACAAATACAATCTCCAACAGTTAACAACGAGAAGTGGGATTATCGAGAATTATCACTAAAAAGTAAAGAAACAAAGTTAATGCGGCACAACTCCGTATCCCTTGACAAGATATGTCCTAAAACTGATAATTGCCACTATGTGGATAGTAAAACAATATATAAAGTACCTGTTTCTGCTATTATTGCTGTGGGCTATAATCTGGGTTTATGGTAACTATGGATGTGCCCGTTCGCAGGGAAATGAGATGGAGCCAACAATCCCAAAAGACAAGGTCATGTTTACAATACCGCCGCCTAAGATGTTTGAAGACCTAAATCGCGGAGATATTGTATACTATGAATATTATATTCCACGCGAACACCAGAACGGATTCATTGGCAGGGTAATAGGTACCCCCAGTGATAGGATCCGCATAGATAGAGGGACCGTCTTTGTAAACGGAGATAAACTCGCTACTAAACAACAGGAAAGCTCATCCGATAACCTGGAGGAAATAATAGTTCCGAGTAACTCATATTTCATCCTCTGCGATAATAGGGCTAGAGGAGTTAGGTATGATAGCAGAACTATAGGGCCAGTTGGTAAGGGGGCTATTTTGGGGAAGATACGGTAAAATAAAAAATTATCAACTATGAAAAAGCAATTGCGTTTTACAACTATATCAATAACTGAGATTTCGTCAGCTGGAGTTCTACTCATTATATCCATTATACTCCTATGGAGTAGCGTTAGTAAGTGGTTCGTCCAGCATCACGTTAATAACGCTATACACTACTATGACTCAAATCAACGTGAGAAGGTAGAAGGTAGTTTACACAGCGCACTTAGCTGGGACAGCACTAATATTTCTGCCCTGCTATTACTTGCAAAGATTGAGACAGATAAGGGTAATCTTGATAAAGCAGAGGAGCTATATACTCGCATCATAAATAGCGAAGCAGACAAAACTAATGCACTGATTGGATTAGGTATCATATATATTAAAAGGGCAGATAACGAGAGCACTACTGCTACAGCACTTGACCATATAGCGAAGGCACAAAAACACTTCCAGAAAGCATTGAGCAATAGTTCTTCCTCCAGCGAGGCACAGATTGGTATAGCAAACGCACATCTATTAGAAGGTAATATAAAAGAAACCGTTCAGACAGCCAGAGATGCATTTGGCAAAGTGGATTTCAGCCGTCCTATTATAAAGGAGTCACTTATAGATTATTACGCTGGTGTAGGAAAGCTAATGCTCCTCGAGGCCGCTGCCCCTGATGAGATGGTAAAACGTTTTCGCTCCGCCTACCAATACTCGCAAGGCAGTATATCACTCCTCGCGAACCTCATAAACGCAGAAGCAGAGTGGGCTATGACTATTCCATTTAACAAACCAGTTAGCGTAGAAGCTGATTTGAACAATCGTATAAGTGGTATTATAACATTGTGGCAGAGCAATCCGGAAGTATACAAAGAATTAGAAATACCAACTGTAAACCTTATTACATCCGTAGCAACAGCAATGGGTACAAGTGCTGGTGCTACACGCAGGGATTCTATAGAAAATAATCTTGATTTGCTGTCTAGGTTTTTTGACAGCAAGTTAGAGCAAATAATATCAGACCTCTCTAAAGAAAGAAGGACATCGCTAATAAATAATATAGCGATATCAATGGAGTATAGAGCACTACTAAAAAAGGATCAGTTACATCGAGATAATGCAATAAAGTATTTGAAAATAGCACTATCTATTGAACCGGATGATTATGCACTAAATAGGAACCTGGCAGTTCTATTAAGAAAAAAAGGCAATATCAAAGAAGCAACTATATTCTATAAAAAGGCGGCTGAAGCGTCAAAAAACACAAAATCAACGTCTATAGATATAGAGAAATTAAACGCATATTTTAAACAAGAAGATAAAAAATAACTTATGAAATGCTTT
>MHYJ01000098.1:3993-7365 GCA_001828445.1 Planctomycetes bacterium RBG_16_43_13 | reverse complement strand
TTACTACATTAACAGTAATACTCTCCCTACTTGTAGTGGTTGGAATTGCAATTACATTTATAATTCCGCTCATAACATCCTACGAGAAGGCGGTTCTCACGTCAGATATTTTGAGGATAACACTACCATTTCTACTTTTTATATGCCTTGCAGCCATATTGGGTGCGGCACTTAATAGCTTCAACCACTTTTTAGCTCCTGCTATAGCGCCGGTTCTTTACAATGCGGTATTCATATTAGCACTTATATTCATAGCCCCCTCTTGTAAAGATACATCAAAGATATATGTAGCCGCTTGGGCTGTCTTTATCGGAGGATTTGTTGAACTACTTCTGCAATTTCCTCCCCTCATTAAAAGAGGATTAAAATTTAAGCCCCGCCTTGAGCCGCGAAACGATGCCGTGAAGGAGATATACGCCCTCCTTCTCCCTACGATATTAGGACTCTCCTTATTTCAGATAAACGAACTTATGGACTATCTGGTTGCAGAAATATGCATAGTCGGAGATGGCGCTGTATCAGCACTTGGATATGCAAATCGGGTTATGCAGTTACCACTATCCCTAATAGGAGTTGCTATAGCAACTGCCTCTTTCCCAGCTCTGACTACATATATCACAAGACAAGATAGGATTGGCTTTGCAAGTGTATTATCCAAGTCCCTCAAGACCTGCCTCTTTATATCTATACCTGCAAGTTTAGGCATTATGGTTCTCTCTGAGCCGATTATACGGCTACTTTTTGAGCGCGGCGAATTTACACCGGAGGCGACAGAACGGGCTTCATTCGCCCTACTTTTCTACGCCTCGGGGATTTGGTGCTACTGTGCCAATCAGGTCCTGACGCGGGCATTTTTTGCCCAGAAGGATACTAAAACGCCTGTAAGAATAAGTATGTATATTGTGGGGCTAAACTTCCTGCTAAATATAACTCTTGTCTTCTGGACGCCCCTAAAGGAGGCAGGCATAGCGCTTGCGACTGCGGTCTCTGGATGTGTAAATTTCGTGTGGCTTATGACAATATTGAAAAACCGTCTTATAGGGCTTGACACGAAATCTATAACAATAATGATGTTAAAGAGCATTACCGCCTCTATCATTATGGCACTTATTGCTGTGGCAACACTTATATTTTTAGTTAAATCCCTCGTAGATAGAACGTTACTAAATAATTCAATCCTTGTGATAGTTCCACTCACTATTGCCATTGCTTTTTACTTCCTCGCCGCATATTTACTCAAAATAGAGGAGCTGAGGGATGTAGTGGGTGGTTTTGGCAAAAAGAAATGCTAAAACAGGGGGTTTATTCAATAAGTTCCTGTAAGTCAATGACTTGCGACGAATGTTTCCCGGGAAACATTTTTCTCACCAAATCGCCCAAAGTGAAATAAGTCATTGTCATTAAGGGATTTATGTGATATTTGGAGACAGTTCAAATTCCACTGAACCGCTCCAAATAGCCATTTCCCGAACAGGATGTTCGGGATGCCGATTAAACAGGAGGTTAATATATCGGCAAGAAGCTCGAAAAATGCGCGTAGACCCCGTTAGAAATTTCCCGTATTGTAAGTCCTACTCTAAATTTACCACTAAAACCCTCATTTAATGGCATTTCTAACGGGGTAGAGGTCAATTTAGGGGGTCAAAAAGTGGGCAAATCGCTGTTACACGCATTTTATGCGCTTCTTTGAGGTTAGATGCTACCTAACTACCTTTTTACTCCTCATCGTGCCTGTAAGCTCATTTCTACGCTTCTACGGGGTATTCTAACCCCGTTAGAGAACGACATTTTCATAGCTGACGTTAGTTAAGGGTTCATTGGCTATGAAAATATGGCTACGTTAATTCGGGATTGCATTCTCTAACGGGGCTAATAGACGGTTACCACCAATTTTAGGGGGCAGTATCAGGCGCCGGAACAAAATAATCCTCAAATATAAAGTCGCCGGCTCCGAGTTTCACCGCAGAACTTGCTTTTTTACACTGCTCGAAGTTCACAACTACCACGTGCCATAGTTCCGGTAATTCACTTCTCATTTTATCAACCATTGGCTTGAATGCCGCATCTATCAGAATGAGTTGTGCCTTACTTTCGAGAAGTATCTCCTTAATCCTTTTTTCCGGTGTGCTTATTGGCATAGCACCGAAGAGACAATTAAACCTCAAAGTCCCTAATTCTGCTATCCATAGCAGTTCTACATCATCCACAATTGCATAGATAAACCGTCCCTTGTGAATGCCGAAATTCTTGAGCATATTGGCGAACTTGTTTGCCTTTTTTGATATGGCATCGTAATAGGTCGTCATAGAAATTATGAAGTGCCGAGGGAGGGAGTTGAACCCACACGTCCTTGCGGACACTAGATTTTGAATCTAGCGCGTCTGCCAGTTCCGCCACCCCGGCGAAAAATCAAAATATATTAATTCCTAATATATGGCTTCCTCGCCCGCGGATGTCCAATAACCTCCGCCATAACGATAATCCTCTGCATTTCTGAGAATCGGCGCTCCCTGAAGATACGACTGTTGAATAGTTCACCATCTCTTAACAGCTCTTTTTTCTGTTCTGAATCTGAAGAGGTGTCGGGTTCCTGTCCTGCACTTTTTACCTCTGATGGCAATCGAGAAGTAGCAATGGGTGTTAATGCGTGCTGTGTAACTACCTCTGTCGCCTCCTTCTTCATCTCAGCCAATTCCTGCTGATAATCTGCCTCTTTATCCTTCTCTCGTTGTTGCTTTAGCGGACCGAAGACCTGCTCAAAAAGTTCTCTTGCGTTTCTCGCCTCTGGCATAGGACGTTCAAATACGGGATCCTCTAACACTTCCTCATTATCTGAGACGTCTTCTTCTGCAGTGCCATCAACCTCTTCGACAGTTTCTAAAACCTGCCCCTGTCCAGTGTTCGTTTGCTTGCGTCGTATTGTATAGCCCTCTCTCTGTCGTTCTTCTGCCTTTTTCCTTTTGAGCTGTTTTACGACCTCAGCAACTATTGCCCCACCGAAGATGAGGACATAGACGAGAACAGTTATTACATCGCTGGCATCTATACCGCCTGATTTCATTTTTTATTCTCTTAACTATCAGCAATTCTACTTATCCGCTATTGACTTTCGCATATCCGTATCTGCCTGCACATTGCGGAGGTTATAGTAGTCCATAACGCCGAGACGTCCAGAGCGGAACGCCTCTGCTATCGCCTTTGGTATATCTGCCTCTGCAAGGGTTACCTTTGCCCTGTTCTCTCTATCGAGGGCGACCATTTCCTGTTCACGTGCGACCGCCATTGCGCGACGTTTCTCCGCCTCTGCCTGTGCCATACGTTTATCCGCATCTGCCTGGTCAACGCGAAGCTTGGCACCTATGTTGTCACCTA
>MHYJ01000098.1:0-3800 GCA_001828445.1 Planctomycetes bacterium RBG_16_43_13 | reverse complement strand
ACGCTCAAGATTTGTCCTTACCGTTACTCTTGCCTTAATCTTCAACTGTATGCCATCCATTGCTACGGCGTCCAGTGTATCCCTGCCCTGTTTAGGATTAGGGCAATCAATAACCTTCGGCGTTACACTTGTTTGAACGGCGTCAAGGACGTCCCGCCCCGCCAGGTCAATCGCCGCACCCTTCTCAAATATCAGGTGTATCCCCGCCTTATTTGCCGCTATCAATGCACCTACTACCCTAAGAACATTTCCCCTTGCAAGATAGTGTGCCTCAAGTTTATCTGTGGTAATAGGTATCCCAGCTTTTACAGACATAACTCGGGCGTTCACTATCACATTCGGGTCAACCTTTCGGAGAGACATCCCGACGAGGTCAAGCATCCCCACGTGCGCCCCAGCAAGCGTCGCCCTCAGCCACAAAAACCCATACTTAAACATCACGATTACGAAGACAAAGGCAATCAGCCCCAGAACTATAATCCCTACCGTCATCAAGTCAACAGGCATTGTAAATCTCCTTTCTTCCGCTTATGCGGATTTACCCCGTTAGAAGTAAGACGCCACAGGCGTCTGCCGCCCCGCCTTTGGTGGGACGGACTTCTATCGGGGCTTAACTAAAATTTTATTTCCTTCAACTCGAATAACTTTAACGTCCGTATCCTTATCAATCATATCGCCTTCTGTGACGACATCATACTTTCTCCCGTCTATGAATACAATGCCCGCTGGGCGGAGAGGTGTGAGCGACCGTCCCGTCTTGCCTACAAGCGTTGAATAATCCTGTGAGAACGATATAGCGCCGTCCTTCACATCCAGCGATTTTTTTAGGGTGAGCCGCCTAAAGCCAATATAAAATACCGAAGGCACAAAGACAACCGCAACAACTATCTGCCCTATACCAAGAAAAGAACTATGCCCAAATCCATAGACGATACTTATTACCAATGCCCCCATGCCTACAAGCCCTATTACCACGCCCGGCATCATCGCCTCTGCTATCATCAGAACGAGCCCAACACAATAAAGGATAATTATGATGTAGAGTTCCATATTTTTTAACTTGCCTGACGTGCTACCACGACCCTTGTTCCTTCTACTTGTATGACCTTTACGCTTTCGCCTTTATTGATGAATTCTCCGTCTGCAACAGCGTCTATGGTCTTGCCATCTATCTCAACCTTGCCTGCGGGACGTAGGGACGTTACAACTATGCCAACTTTAGAGGTAAGCCCTGCCTCTCCTGACACTGCCGCCGTATAGCCGCCTTCTGTTACGAGTTCTGTTTTTAGAACGAGTTTATTAAACAGCGGAACGTTTGGAAGAAACCTCACTATCGTTAAAAATCCCATAAGCGATACTACAAACCCGACAAGCACTTCTCCGATTGCGGACATAATATCCTTCGCCATCCACGGCTCCTTCTCGAAGTCAGGGATACGTATCCCGCCGGGGAGCATAATAAATATCAGTCCTGCGAATGTAAATATAACGCCGAGTATGGCGGGAATTCCAGTGCCTGGGATTACAAAAATCTCAAGTGCTATGAGGATTATACCCACTACCACGAGCAGGATCTCTGGCGCCTCCGCAAGCCCAGATAAATAACCGCCGAAAAATAACAGGGCAAAGCAAAAAATACTAACACCAGTCGCTATCCCGAATGCCCCCATCTTCAACGTAATCCACAGCCCCATTATACCTATAGCAAGTAATAGCATCGAGATACCCGGCGAGGTAATAAATCCCGCTAGCCCCTCCGACCATGTTATCTCCTCCCGTATTTCTATAGGATTTGTGAACCCGTAGTCCTTATAAATTTCCTCTCTGCTGTTAATTACCTTTGTCGCTATACCGTAGTTGAACGCATCAACTGCGGTAGCTGTCAGCGGTTTGCCCTTCTCCTTAACAGGATATTGTGGAACCTCGAAACTCTTCCCCTCCTGTTGATATTTTTCTATTTCCTGCCTTGTTAGATATAGCTTTTTCCCATCTATAGTAACCTCAAAGACCTCTATATCTGGATCAACCATAGCAATTGCTAAACTCTTAGGATAACCGTTGGTATAAGCAACAGAGCCAAATGATGCCCTCGCAGCAGATATAATTTTATTCTCGTATGACTCCGGTATCGCCGCGGCCCCACCCGCCCCTACCATCACAGGTGTCGCCGCACCTATCACTGTTCCCGGATACATATAAATTCGCTTACAGGACATTGAGACGAGGGCTCCCGCCGAGACCGCCCCTGGTATCACTGACTCACCTAATGGTCTTATAAATGCAACCGTCGGCATATTATTGCCCAGCGACATAATATCAGTGCTTATTATAGACATATAGTCAATCCGCCCGCCCGGCGTATCTATCTCGAATATGACCATATCAACTTTCTTACTCTTCGCAATGCTGATGCACCTTCTCACAAGCGCCGACTGTGAGGAGTCGATCTCACCATTAATGGGGACGATTAGAACGGTCTTCTTATCCTGCTGTTTCAACTCCTGAGCATCTGTAGTGAGAAATGTAAGCAGTGTTGCAACAGCAAAAGATAAAATTGCCGAGACCGTTATTTTTAGCTTTAGTAAGGTTGTCATAGAAATTTACCCTATTTAACAGTATCCCCCAGATAATGTCAATACTTCAATGTTTTTTACCAAAAATCTAAAAATTCCACTTGACAATGAGATGCAAAATTCCTATAGTAACCGAGTAGTTTTTTTTATTACTTTTTTGAAGGGAGGAAGATTATGAAAAAGGTTATCTTAACAGGACTTGCGGCAACGTTATTTGTATCTCTTTTCAGTGGCTGTTCGACTTATGTAACGAAGGACCAATACGATAGGGACGTCAATCTGCTCAAGCAAGCGAATGATGACCTGGAGCGGAGGAATAGGGATCTCGAACTAAAGGGAGCTAATATTGATTGGCAACGGTTTGCGGGGGAACAATATGCCAAACTAACAGCAGAACTGAAGAACCGTCTTAGCGGTACTGGAGGCGTTACATTTGGACCGTCTGGAGAGTTGGTGCTGGAAGGTGAGTTTTTCTTCTCATCTGGCAGGGCGGAAATCAAGGATAAAGGAACTACATCTCTAAAAGAAGTTGCTGATGGGCTAAAATCTGCCGGATTAGGAGCCCTAATAGTAGGCCATACTGACGATTCCCTAATAAGAGTATCAGGGCATCGTTACGGCATATCCACAAACCTCGAACTCGGTATGTTGAGGGCGAAGAATGTGATGCTGGAACTACATAAAGCCGGCATACCAGAGACGAGGATGTATCTAAAGAGCGATGGCCAGAACTCCCCGAAGGATACAAAGGCAAAAAGTAGAAGGGTGGAGATATATCCGCTAAAGGGCAATTGGGAGGAGAAGGAAGTCAAGGCGCCGCCCAAAAAGGAAAAAGAAGAGCCAACCCCCAAGGAGCATAAAGAAAAGAAAGAAGACCGCACCTTGAAATAGCCCGTTGTTGTTGTCTTCACGACTTGAAGTTGTAGTATGCTTACGAAGGATAATCGTTCAGAGTTACTCTCCATAGCCAAAGAGTCCATTACAGGGTTCGTTACAAATCACACAATACCGAAGTTTGAGATAAAGTCGGCACCCCTAAAAACACCGAGCGGGGTCTTTGTAACTATACACAAAAATGGCGAACTCAGAGGGTGTATCGGATACTCAGAACCGATTAAGCCGCTTTGGGAGGCGGTGAGAGATACGGCTATATCGGCGGCGGTGAACGACCCCCGCTTCGAGCCAGTCGATAAATCAGAACTGCCTGAACTTGAGATAGAAATATCA
>MHYJ01000097.1 GCA_001828445.1 Planctomycetes bacterium RBG_16_43_13 | reverse complement strand
GCAATCGGTTGTACTTCCTTATGACAATTTAGACAAGTAGAGGGAATATTTACCCTGTTAGTGGTAGAAGTAGCGTCAGTAGTTTTTTTAACATTGTGGGCATCGCCTCCGTGACATACTAAGCATATAGTAGCTGGTTTTATAGATTTATTTTTGTTCAACCACTCTAAAAGTTTCTTACTATGACTGGAATCCTCTACAGTTTTAATTTCGTCGCTATGACAGGTTTTACACTGAACATAATAAACATTCGTTGTATGGGGTGTTTCAACTCCAGCATGGCAATCGGTACATTCTAATTCAGAATGAGTAGATGAAGGTAATACAGTAACTGAGGAGGATCTCTTACCTACTCCAGAGTGGCACTCCTTACACCCATCCGCAAATGCTGTTTTATATATTGTAGCAGTTATAAAAAACACGGCAACTATTAGAAATAAATGTTTGCAACATCTATTCTCTATTCTACTTGTTACTCTCCTCCAATGGCGTATCGACTTCACAGCTAACCTATCTTCCATCCTTCTCAATGCTCTTCTTCTTAGCCCAGAATGCTATCGCCATCCCTATTAGGAATAGCCATATAGGTACGAGGGCAAACTTCTTTATCTCCTCTACTTTTTCCTTTTTGTCCAATTGTCTCTGAATATCTGATAAGGTGGATTCAGTGGTAGAAAACAGTTTTCTGACATTCTCAAGGTTTAATGTATGTTGCACTGGAGGAAGTTGTAAAATGCTTGTTTTTGCTTCTTCTAACAGTAGCTCTTCGTCCTCTGTGTGAAACCCTGCACGTGTAAGTTGCCCTAATCTATCTTTTGTCTTCTGGAAATCGCCCTCTGCAGATTCTATAAGCGTAAAGATAGTATCCCGTTCCTTAATCGCTTTATCGCCCTCCTCGTGGCAGGTCGAGCATCGTTTAAATATATCCTTAGGTGTCCTTGAAATTTTGTGATTACTGTGGCAGGTTACACAACCCTTGAATGTTCCCTCTGCTACAAGTGGGGCGTGTGGGCTCTCTTTGAATAAATCTTGCTGTTTTATATGACACTTACCACAGGTATGGCTTATCTCCGCAAAGCCGGGTGGCACAGCACCGTGATTGCCGTGACAGGTGGCGCAGGTAGGGGCAGAAAGGTCGTCCTTATTCAATAGTAAGTCAGCATGAATACTTTGCTTATATAACGTCTCGGCTGTAGCAGGTAATCCGTATTTGTCCATTAACTCTTTGTTGCTATGGCACTTGGCACAAGTGGAGGGGACATTTTTAGGATATACTGGGCTTTGTGGATCGCGCACACGCTTTATGCCGTGGGTGTTATGGCAATCTATGCAGGTAGCAACGTCTGTTTTTCCCTCTACGAGTGCTTCTCCATGTTTGGAGGTTAGATATTGGGCGTATTGGTCTGTAGAAAGTCCATATGGATTCATCTTCCGAACGTCTGAATGGCACTTAGCACAGAGTTTTGGGATGTCTTGGCGAGGTATTTTTCCTAAAAATCCCTCTCCGTGTGCAGTACCTTTAATACCACCCTTTCCATTACCTCCATGGCAATCTGCACAGCCAACACCCTCTTGGATATGTATAGAATTGGCTTCTGAGTTCTGCTCTTTTTGGTGGCACTTACCGCAATTATTTGTATCTTGAGCAAATACTACGTATTCTATACGAGAGCAAAATAACAGGATAGCAATATAAAAAGTGTGCTTCATCATAGTAGCATTTCTCCATAGTTTAGTTAACCTTACGAGCACGGCCATATACCAATATTGCTATAAAAATAATTACGATTAAAAAGGATGCTCCTAAAGGTATTGCCCATTCATAACCAGGTCCGCCATTTGTTTCTTCAGAAACCACTTTAGCACTATTTGCCATATCCACAGTCATTACGTTTCTCTCAAGTACTGCAACCTCAAACTTATATCTTAGGTTAGCCGTTACAAGGTAGTGAATGCCTTCCTGTATATTCTCAAACTGTAATTGTTCGTGGCGCGTTTCCTTGGGCTTTATCCTATTATCACTTTTTAGAGCCACTGGTTCTACCATAGCACACTCTACTGCGGTAATGTTGTTTCCGTCCTTATCTGAGAGAACCTTCTCGTATACTACCTCTTTCGAGGATATTACCTGCCCTTGCTTATCCTTGAGAGAGACAGTTAACACAACTTTACGGGTAGGAAGTCCTGTGGGTAGGCAATGTCCTGCCTCCTCATTGGTAACGTAGACATCAACTAAAATTCGATTCTTTTCTCTTTTAGTGGTCATAGCTACGGATGCTGCCTTCTCTAACCTAATTTGAGAATGCCCACCTAAAAATTCGTGGGCATGAGCCATATTTGATGTTGGCTTAACTGTAGGACTTACTACAGGGACATCAAGGAGTTCTGGCATATGACAGTTCTGGCATTGTATGCCTTTCCGGGCATATGGACTATCTTTCCATTCGCTATATGTCCCAAGTATCTTAACACCGTTCTCAGATTCCAGTTCATGACAGCCGGCGCAGAGTTTCGCGCTCTTATGAAGAGCTGAATACCTAAATTCTAACCCTCCAATGGGTTCTACGCCATCAAGTGGTCCAAATTTTGTATCTCCTAACTGAACCTCAAATGAATTTTTGGGTTTGCCTTCTATGACATTAGTAACTGTGTGGCAAAAATCGCAGGTAACACCTTCCTTAGAGACGGGATTTTTTAGGTCAAAATCTTTGGTAATAGCTGTAGTAGGGCTATGGCAGGAAAGACAGAACTCTCTTATTTTGACGCCATAGTTTGTAATAGCTTTAGCATAAGCCACTTGGAATACGGGGTCGGAAATACTGTTGGCATGCATTGAGTTCGACCAATATTTGTAAATTCCTGGGTGGCATCCCTTGCAGTTATTAGAACTTTGATATTCTGGCTTTTCTGGTTTGTGTTGCGGAATTTCTTCTTGTGGTATTGCTATTCCTCTCAATAAGAATAGAAAAGAATATGAAAATATACATATAGCCGCTAATCCTAAACTTTTTATGTTTCTCATTTGTTAAGAAACTCCATTAAATCTACCATCTCATTTCCCTTAAAATAGGGCCAAGGAATACCTAATCTTGTCATCTCTTCCAACATTGTAGAGCCATGCATTGCTTTCCACCTCAGATATGCTATCTGAATGGGCCTTGCCTTTCCTTTTAGCTTAGACAAGTCAGGGCCTACAGTTCCTCCTGAGCCGTCTTTCGTATGGCACTTTATGCAATTCTTTTCATAAAAAATCTTTTTGCCAATTTCTGCATTACCGGGTTCGTCCATATATTGAATAGCAAATAAGAAAGAGATAATATCTGCCATCTCCTGAGGTGTAGGTGGAGAAACTTTAATCCCAAGATCTTCCATAGTTTTTAACATTTTTGGCAGATGGTTCCACATTGTAGAGGTTAACTCTATAAAGTTTTTTGGAGATTTAGGTGATGCTAAGTCAGGACCGATATTGTTTCCCTTTCCGCGAATGGCATGGCATTTAATACAATTTTTCTCTTCAAATATATTTTTGCCTTTGGTAGGACTTCCTGGGGTTAAGTATACCTTTTCTTCAGATGAACTAACGCCTCGGATGTATGCAATCAAGTCCGCCATTTCTTGAGCATTAAATTCTGGCCAGTCCATTCCGATATCTTTAAGTTTCTCTTTCATTTTTAAGGCGTGATTCCACATTACCTGTGTCCATACAATAGGATTTATATATTTTCCCCATTTACCTAAAGCAGGGCCCACTTTTCCTTCCTCGTTTAATATTGAGTGACATTTGACGCATCCTTTTGATTCAAGCAATGTCTTACCTTTATCTGGATTACCTGGCTCACCTAAATAGCGTATAAAATATAGAAAAGCAAATATATCCGCCATTTCTTCGTAATTCAAGTCAGTAAATTGAATGCCCTCCTCTTCCATTTTTTGGCGCATACGAGGTATGTGGTTCCACATCTCTCCGGCGAGCTGTCCAGCTGTTAGGACTGAACTTGAACGTCCTAAATCAGGGCCAATTGTTCCGCCTTCACCCCAAACTGAGTGACACTTTACGCAATTTTTAGTGAAAAATATCTGCCAGCCCTCTTGGGCATCGCCGGGAAGCTGTAACTCTTGCTCTTCTGAGTAGGAGAAAACAAGGTTTGCTATTGATACTGCTATGCATAGTAGTAAAAAGTATGTGGCGAAAAGTATAACGTTTCTTTTCATTCGCATACCTCCTCAATTGCCTTTTTTGCTGGACCTGGCATATAGGACTTTATCTTTTCAACTGCCTCTGGTAATGCCTTTTCCCTGCCCTCTTTGATTTCCCAGATGGAGATAATAGGGAAGAATTTAGTGAATAGAACATATAGGAGTATGAAAGATGCCAAGCAACCAGCAAATATAGACCATTCTACCCAAGTTGGTGTGTATATTCCTCTTTCATAAGGAAGACGAGGATTCGCTAAAGTAGGAACTACGATTACAAATCTTTCAAGCCACATACCGATAGTTACAGAGATTGAGGCAATTACGGTTCCTGTAATAGTTCTCGTCTTTCTATTACACAGAATAATGAATGGGATAATAAAGCAGGCGGCAAACATACTCCAGAAATATGGGGCATACGCGCCACTAAATTTGGCATAAAAAACACTCATATGAATTGGCTCTGCACCGTAAAATGTAGTTAGATACTCTGCAAATGTAAAATAAAACCAAAGTAATGTCATTACCAAAAGAAGTATACCTAAGTAATTAAAGTGAAGTGGCTTCATATAATTCTCAAGTTTATACGCCCATCTAATGACAGCCATTGCAATAATTAGTGCGGCTATACCTGAAAAGATTGCCCCGACTACGAAATATGGACCAAATATTGCGCTGTGCCACATTGGTTGTATGGTCATAGCAAATACGAAGGACACAACTGTGTGAACTGATACCGCTATTGGAATAACTAATACTGCCATAACTGCTATAGATGTATTTAGAATCTTCCATTGCTTTTCACTTCCTGTCCAACCAAGCGCAAGTGTGCGATATAGCCACTTTCTTTTGGTTAGTTTATCCCTCATAATGGCAATATCAGGGATTAGTGGAATGTAGAGGTATATAGTACTTGCAGTAAGATACAAAGATATGCTCGTAACATCCCATAGAAGCGGTGACCGAAAGTTTCCATGCTTGATTACATTTAACATCCTATCCGGCCTTCCTAAATCAATAAGGATATTCCCTACACCAAAGAATAGAACAAGGACAGTAATAACTTCGGCAGAGCGCGTAATAGGCCTCCTCCATTCTGCTTGGGCAATACGCAATATTGCTGAGATTAGTGTGCCTGCGTGACTTATACCTATGAAAAAGACGAAGTTAGTAATATATATCCCCCAGTAGACGGGAACACCTAATCCGGTTACTCCTAAGCCCTTATCAAATTGATTTAGATAGGCATATACACCCCAGCCGACTATAGCAGACAAAATAAATACAGCAATATAGAAACGAGGACCTGTTTTTATTATTGGCTCTAATAGGACAGCATCTTCTCCTAAATGTTCTGTGGATATACCCTCTGATTTCATATTATCTCTTCTCCGCTAAATATATTACCTTTGGTTCTGTTCCGAGCTCTTCCATAAGGCGAAAAGCCCTCGTGCTTCTGGCAAGCTCTGATACAATACTTTTATGGTTATCTAAATCCCCAAAGTACATTGCATCCGCAGGGCAGGTCTCTACACAGGCAGGGACATAGTCATCTGGCATCAGCTCACGTCCTTCGGCTTTCGCCTTTTCCCTTGCGCGAATAAGTCGATGGTGACAAAACGTGCATTTTTCTACAACACCTTTCGGCCGAACAGAGACATCTTTATTAAGACAACTTTTCATTTCCTCTGTCCATTGAGGTGTATACCAATTAAAATATCTAACTGTGTAAGGACACGCAGTTGTGCAATATCTACATCCAATGCAACGGGCATATATTTGTCCTACTATTCCATCTTCCTTGCTTAGATAAGTTGCTTTTACAGGGCAAACCTTTATACAGGGTGGATTGTCGCACTGCATACACGGGCGGGGGAGTACTCTAAAGTTTAGATGAGGATATTCACCCTCCATAAAATGTGGTAACAAGGACATCCAGCTAATAGACCTTCCTTGTGCCTTTGCCTCTGGGCTCGAATATGGGATATTATTTTCAGATTGACAAGATACAACACAAGCACCGCATGCCGTGCACTTATCTAAGTCAATCACCATTCCCCATCGCGGCATATTATTACCCCCTAAATTTTATAAATCTTGACCCGCGTTGAATTCCATATTGTCTCACCAGTTAATTGGTCTATTGCTTTATCCAATATTTCTAAAGGATTATCCCCTATGCCTCTCTGCCACCGTCCATTTGCCCTACGTCCCATACCAAACGGCAAACTAACCACATTAGGCATTACACCGTTAAATACTTTCGCTGTAGCGCTAATCTTCCCTTTAGGCGATTCTACGACTACTCTATCGCCATTATGAATTTTCAGACGTTCTGCGGTCTCAGGATTAACCTCCACCCACGTGTTCCAACCACTGTTGATATAAGAGCCGGAAATATCTTGGAGCCATGGCACGTTTGAATCTATCGCCTGATTGAAAACTAACGGAGTATATATATTAAGCATAAGAGGATACTCTACTTCGCTGGATTGCGATGGTAGTGGTTCAAAGTGTGGCAGATTTTGTAGCTCCGTATCTTTCGTCCCCTGAGAACTCAGAGTCCTGCCGAGAATTAGCGGTGTGAACTCAAACTTGCGGCTATCTGTTTTGAACACCCTATTCCACTCCCCATAGTAATAAATGGGGTCCCACCATCCTCCTCGCTGGAGTACAGATTGCCAGAAGTCATCGAATGAGGTATGCGAGTATGCCTTCCACCCACTACGTTCTAAGAGTTGTGTCCACGCCGCCTCGTATTTTACCCCGAAGACATTGCCTTTGGAACTTTCAAACACCTTTTTGAATTTATCCATCAGAAGTTTTTTGAAGCTGATATCGGGGAATATTTTGCGGAAACTCTCTCCCAAATTTTGCCCTATCTCTAACAGCACATCACCTGTATGGCGGGTATCATAGAAGGGGGTAACAACCGGTTGCTGTAAACCTAAAACGGGGACACCTCCATTTGTGAAGTTCTGGGAATCACCCCATCTCTCTAAATAAGTGTGATTCGGAAGAACTATGTCGGCGTATTGGGTGGTTTCATCTAAGAAGGATGAAAAACTTACCACAAAGTCGGTCTCTGATAAAAGTTGTTTATATTCTCCCGCGTAAATATTGTCGTATACAGGATTTGTCTCAAATAGCAATATGATACTTGGTTTGTATGGGATACCTCCTAAGCATCGTTGTGGAATAAAGTTAGATGCGTCGAGACATAAAGGATGCTTCTTCTTTATATCTTCTTTGATGCTTGGCATAGCCAGCCCGTTTTTAGCTGTTTGGTCTAACTCCACCTCTTCAGGGAAAGAAGGGAACGGGCGTGGAATTAAAACACTACCTGCAGTATCTATATTGCCGACCAGTGCATTTAAGCTATGAATAGCCATCCGTGTATAAACGCTTTGATAGTTGAAACTGGATACATCACTTCCAATAACTACGGCTGGCTTCAACCTCGTGAGTTCTCTCGCCATATTGATAATAATTTCAGGCGGCACGCCGGTAATATCTGATACAGCAATGGGACTATAATCTCTGAAAACGACAGTTCTGAAACCATCGTGTGTTTTGCCTGTCTCATCTACCCAATCTGCAAAACCCGTCGTATGTGAATTTATAAAATTCTCAGCATAGAGTCGTTCTTTCAAGATTGAATGTGCGATACCGAGTGCAAGCGCCCCTTCAGTCCCGGGCTTAATTGGTATCCATTCATCTGCCTTAGCTGCGGTAATCGACAACCGCGGTCCCGCATACACTAATTTGCCTCTCTGTTTATTGATACGGCTTCTCATTTCAGCGTATGACTTCATCATATGGACAGGAGAGGCACCGTTATCTAAGAAGTCGCCATTTAGGGATAGCACATAGGAACTTTTCGCAATATCATAGGCAGGTGCTGATTCTATACCCTGCATCAAATAGATAGCATTATCTGGTTTGGTAGTGGGATTAACATCAATAAAATTAGGTGAACCATATACCCTAAGGAATTTTTCAGCGAGCGAGCGCATAAGCCCATTCAACTGTCCAGCGAATGCGACTAACGTGTGTGGTTCTCCCTTACTACGAACTCCTGCAAGCTTTTCTGATACAATCTTTATCGCCTCATCCCAGGAGATCTTCTCCCATTTGCCTGACCCTTTCTTTTGTGTCATAGGATATCTAATACGGTCGGGATTATATAGCGTCTGGATACCTGCAACGCCTCTTGGGCAGAGCCCACCTAAACTTATAGGGTGCATAGAATTGCCATATATCCGTATTGCCTTCTTTTTGAATTGGCGCACCTTAATACCACATCCCCCAGGACAAAGTGTGCAGACCGAAGGAATATGATTTTCAAAAGCCCATTCATTAGTAGGAGCAGCATCTACGAAAGGCAGGTTCAGTAGGGTTGGCGCAAGGGCGCCCGTCGCAACAGCACCCTTGATAAAATCCCTACGCGTGATAGCCATCTATTCCTCTTTTCACTTATGACATCCGATACAATCTACACTTGCCTTCCTATCTAAATGACAATTTATACAATCATCCATAGATAGAGCCATCAAAGGAGATGGTGGCGGAGAACTCTGAGACCCCATATCGCCGTGACATTTCTCACAGGCAATCTTACCGAAGACCGTATGCCTCCTGTGGGAGAAATATATATGGTCATCCAATTGATACAACCTCTGCCAAGGAATTTGCTCTTTCTTTGCAACGT
>MHYJ01000096.1:4046-10408 GCA_001828445.1 Planctomycetes bacterium RBG_16_43_13 | reverse complement strand
GGTCAGTCCCGCTGCAGGCTTGCGGCACAGCTTCCTCTTCCAGTAACCAAAGAGCTTGATGTTCAGACCCTGACGGCGGCAATACTCAGATTGACTGATGCCGCTTTGCTCCCACACCGCAACATGATCCTGCCAGAACTGCTGCTTACCCTGATTATTTCTATCCTCAACTTCATTACTGCTATCAAACATGACATGCCCCCTTTCGTTAGTTGAGTGCACATCATGTCATACCAACTGAATGCTGGGAAGATGCGGTTAACTTGACGCTTACGTTCGTCGCGATATTCCGGAATATCCTGAATTGGCTGTACGGGAAATCCTTGTCAATGCAGTGGCACATGCTGATTATTCCCTGTCAGGGATGCGCATAATGGTAGCTGTTTTTGATGACAGGATGGAGATACAGAATCCGGGGATGCTCCCATTTGGCATGACACTTGATGACATGAAGGCTGGGGTGAGCAAGGTGCGTAACCGGGTAATTGTCAGAGTACTGGGGGCGCTGGGGCTTGTTGAGGAGTGGGGAAGCGGCTACAAACGCGTTATTGAGGCGTGCCGGGCCGGCGGCTACCAGGAACCGGAGTGGTAGGAATTGGGTTCGGCCCTCCGTGTTGTGTTTCATTCTCATCCCGAGACGGCAAAAGGTCCCTGGTTACATGAACCTGTAAATGAACCTGTAAATGAACCTGTAAATGACCGTCAGCAATGGTTTCTATCACAACTTGCTGCAGGTAAAAGATTTAAGGTAAACGACCTGCTGACTCATTGGAAAGTATCTGAATCCACTGCTAAGCGTGACATCAATAATCTCAGGGAACGGGGACTAATTGAGTTCATTGGTTCGCCCAAAACGGGATACTACAGGCTGAAAAGGTGAATTTGAAATGAGAGTTATAACCCATCAGGAGAGGTCAAGTTAGATAAATGGTTTCATGAAGATGTGGCCGCCGGGCTGCAAAAAACCGGATTGTTTGTTGTGCTGAGTGGTTGCCAATGAGATAAGGGATACAGGCATTATACTTGAGGGCCCTGTTGTATCCGGATTATTCAGGACATCCGGATGACGTGGGAGGCAATGGGCGGGAAGCCCATCGCCTTCAAATCACAATACCGGTACAATGACACACATCAAAGCAACGGCCTCTCTGCCATACCCATATTTGCCTCATCTGCAAGGGTAGAAGAAAATTCCTCAAGCTTCTCTATTACAGTATTAACCATGCAAAGGATAACATACTTATCACCACCGCATATTTTATCCCGACCATAAGAATGCTATACGCCCTGGAGAAGGCAGTAGACAGGGGGGTTACCGTAAAGTTACTCCTCTCAGGCAAGAGTGATGTCCCTCCTGCCCACTATGCAGGCCGCGCCTTCTTCAGCTGGCTCTTAAAGAGGGGGATCAGGATATATAATTATCATGGTGAAATCCTGCACGCAAAGAGTTATGTATTCGATGGCTGCTGGAGCATCGTAGGCTCTGCCAACCTGGACTTCCTCTCCCTGCGAAGGAATGATGAAGGGAACGTGGGGATTCTGGATGAACAATTTGGTAAGAGGATGACATGTGTATTTGAAGAAGACCTGGAAAGTTCTATCGCGATAAAAGAAGAGGAATGGGGAAAAAGGCCGCTGTCAGAACGGATGAAGGAGAGGTTCTTTGTACTATTCAAAAGGAAACTGTAAAGTATTTTCTATCTCTAATTTCTAAACAAATCCATCCCCCCCACAATCAATATCACAAGCAAAATCCCCCCTTGACAGCAAAATCTCACCCTGCTACTTTAACTTCAGATAGACAAATTCCTGTTGTGATATTTTGCTAATAAGGAACATAAATTGATCTCAAAATTGTACACTGGAAAACTTGGCAATCTGATACACCTACATTTGATTACAAGAAAGCTGTCTATTCGTAGATGCAAGAGAGTGAATGAATACTGAAAGAGATCAAATATTGCTTGAAATTGCATCAGCACTATCCGGTAGTTCATTAACTTTTTTTATCGGCACTGGTTTTAGCAAATTCCTTACAAAAAATAGGGCACCAAGTTGGAAATCTTTATTAGCGAAATGTGCGGAGAAAATCGACGAGAGCACTTCGAAAGAGCTTTTCGAGTACAAAAATGGAAAGCTTGTAGACTGCAAATATGACCTTACTATTTGTGCGCAAATGTTAGAAGAGCTCTTCAAGTTGTCAAATGAAGATATAAGAAAAACAATTAGCAGTATTATAAAGAAATCTACTACTCAAAAGAATCTTGATATCAAAAGAACAAAAAGAATAAAAGATTTTTTCGAAAGATTCCCCGGATTTAATATTATTACTACGAATTATGACGATATCATAAGTACCCATCTTTTGAAGGACTCAAGAGTGTATGTCGAAGGCTCACTATTGCCAAAGATATCTGACATCAAGTCGATCTATCATATTCATGGATCAATTACCAAACCTGAGTCCCTAATCGTTACTCATGATGATTATTTTAAGTTTCAACATAGAGAATCGTACATCTCAAGGAAATTATTCACTCTTCTTCAAGAAACGACTACGGTCATTCTTGGGTATTCCCTTCAAGATTTTAATCTCAATAGAATATTAAATGAAGCAAAATATTATAAGGGAGATAGAAAAAGAAGTGACATATTTTACATCTCTTTGAATGCTGTTGATGACTTGAGCAAGCGATATTATTTTAGCGCATACGGAATTCAGGTCTTAGATGATCTCGGAATAGATGAATTCTTTGATGCTGTTGAAGACAAGATGGATGAGGCAGACGACATTGTAAGAGGGGCTAAGAAACTACCAAACATATTAAGAGGCGAAAAGGAATATACGGATAACTTCCTAAAATTGGGCAAATCATTTATTAATATTCTAATGCGACTTCAGACAGCTGGATATCATCTAAATAATAAGATGGTTCAAAACCTACTGATTGCAGTCATTCAAAGGAAAAAGGGGTTTACTCATGTCTCAGATGCATGGAGTCAATATGCTCATCTGGCCGAATGGCTGATAGAACTTGGCTCAACATTGGAAATTTGCGGTACTGTCATAGAGCAAATCTATAAAGATCTGCTAATATACTCCTTCCAGACTATGGGTAGTCGACGGAGCAAAGGCCAATCATGGGAGGCTTATGATATATGGATGACTCAAGTCGGCAGATTAACGAAAGCAAATAAAAAGGTCGTGAAAGAAATCATTACCAAACAATTCCCATATGTAAGTGCGAGAAATTTATTGCCTTTTTTGGAAACTTAAAAGATGTAATACAGTGGCTGGCACATAAAGGGGAGAAGACACAAAATCTGCAGCAATCACCTTAATGTAACCGGAGATGCACACTGTCCATTAGAGAAGAGGATTAAATTAGATAATGGACTTATTGACACGTAGATACAGTACCTCTAAATCTATTTCTGGTCCGCTTCTTTCCATTAAACGGGCTGCACATGTCTCTATTGGACAGATGGTCAGGATTATCGTATCGGAAAAAAATGAGAGGAGCGGGCAGGTTATCGAAGTTTCTGATCAATATGCTGTCAATCAGGGATTAAGGAGACAACTGAAATTGGTGTACATGATACTGACATCTGTTTTACAGGGAGTGTTGAAAAAGTTGATCTGTCATTGGATATGCTTGGCAGGATAATAATATGTCTTGTAACAAAAACCGTGATACGCTATATTACGAAGGTAACTAATGGAAATAAATGATATAATATGGCTCGATGTATTTGTAGATAAAATCTGGTCGAAACATCATGTAAGTACCAACGAAGTGGATGAACTCTTGAATGCAGCACCCAAAATCAGGCTTATTGAAAAAGGTGATGTGAAAGATGAAAATATGTATACCGCAATGGGGCAAACAAGAGGAGGAAGATATCTTTGTATCTTTTTTATTTTAAAAATACATGGAATGGCACTGGTGGTAAGCGCAAGAGATATGAGCCATAAGGAGAGAAAATTATATGAGAAAAAGTAAGAAAGAACCAATCCCTATACATTTCGAAACGGCTGAGAACGCTGGAGAGTTCTGGGACACCCATGATCTTGCAGACTACTGGGATGAGACAAGAGAAACTGATTTAACTTTTAATTTACAGAGGAAGCATTATTACATATCAATATTACCAAAGATTGCAGAAGAACTGAGAAAGATATCTGAGAAACAGGGCGTTTCAATAGAAACAGTAGTTAACTTATGGCTGCAGGAGAAGTTACAGAATGTTGTTTGAGAAAAGAACTGCAGAAATTGGAATATCATATGTCAAAAGCAGAACTGTTTTTAAAACAAAACAAGATCGGATCAGATATCACCCTATATTTGTCGGGTGGCCGGGAAATATCAGGAAAAATAGAGTCAATCAACGATGACTGTGTCGTGCTTTATAATGACAATAGTCATCTGACTTTCTATTTTGAAATGATAGGTGGGTGGGGACCCGCCACAAATCCAATAGCATTAGAAAGCCACCAGCACAGTACAACTAAGCATAATGACAAAGGCGATAAACCATCAATTTTGAATCCTGCGATTTTTGAAATTCTAAAATCCAAACCCACAATTATATTCCCAGATGCCAATTTTAGGATTGACAACTTAGTGCCTGATGATAGTCAGGAATTGGTACGTGCTAAGAACAAGTATGAGTACGCTGTTAAGATAAAGGAATTAAGCCGGCTGCACGATATTATTCCACCGCTGGTCAGACTATCCGAAAGAACAAGAAATCCTCATCTTTTTTGCCTCTGCGGTATTCTCAAGCTTAAGCTCGGCGCAACTACCGAGGCAGAAGATTTCTTGGGTAAATCTCTGATAGAGCCTATCCCCCAAGCATTCATAGCATATGCATACATTGATTCGATTCGTGATAACTGGGAGAAATGTGCCAACAGTTTGTTGGCGGCAATATATCTTTCTACTAAGAAGAACCTGCCATTTCAAGACATCCTTGAAAGCTTGGGAAAGACGCTTGGACAATGTAAAGAAAAGGAACTGTCAGGTCTTTCAGCTATTATAGCGTGGGTTCAGGAAGAGCAGAAGCATTTTGGACGATTGATCACTGCCTTCTCAATTTATGACCGCTATCCCGAGGCTGCTGCTCTTATTATGGAAGGTAAAATTGAAGAAGCTCGGGAACTCACAGTTAATTCACCGATTTTCCTGACATTCGACCCGCCGAAGTCTCGAAAACCAGTTGAACTTAAAAGCCCTGCTATGGGCGCCTCATCGCAGTTTGGCTACGTTAGCGCTGTTTATACTCGTGGTCGGAATTTTATTGGATTCATCCGTGATGAGGCAAGAAGTGAAACTTTCTTTTTTGATAGCGCTCATGTGATTGATGACGAACTAACCAATGAAATGCGGATGGATAAGGCTCATCAGAAGGTAGACTTCATACCCGCGAAGTCAATAACTCCAGGCACAAGATATAGAATGGCCTATAAAGTGAAAAGGTCTGGCATAGAAATCATGCTTAGGCCAGTCGAGCAGCTTAAAGTAATAACAACGCCATCGAGAACTGCTCCGGCATATGAAAGAGCTAGAATTGCTGAAGCTCAGGACAATCTTGAGGAAGCAGCAATGAATTATAATGAAGAAATACGGCGTAAAGGACCTTATTGGCAGAGTGCTGTTATGGACTTATCAAGCTTGTTGCATCGTCAAGGAAAAACAGAAGACGCAATTAAATTACTTGATCAATATGCAGCTAAGTTGAACAAAAAAGAGGCAATTCAGAATCAGAAGATTACCTTTTTAATGGCTGCAAAGCAATACGTTATGGCCACAGATATTATAGGCGGAATAGTTGACAAACAGCCGCTCGACCGGAATAGAAAAAATACTCTCTTGCGGCAGTTGTCTTATTGTCAATACAAAGCCGGGAAATATGATGACGCAATTGCAACCCTAACTAAGCTTCCTCAGGACAGTTCTATTCGTGAATTTATTCAAAGAGTTGAGCAGGCTAAAAAGACTCCTATGTCTTCTGAGACTACCGCAACGTTAATTATTGATAGAGAGCTATCTCAGTGGACTTCTGGAATTTCTCCTATTACACGATATCTGCTTGACCATTTTGATGACAGCTATATTGATGAGCGTTCAAAAGCAAGGGGATACTATGATGAGAAAGATTTTGCTCAATTAGAAAGAATTCATGACGGTATCAGAGGACGTCGCCCAGGTGAAAAGGGAAAGGTCCTTTTAACTTTCGCTGCCCTCTGCTATAAAGCTCCTGAAGCCGCAGGTGATCGAATTATGAATGATTACCTTCGGCGATCACTGACATTTATGGGTGAAGCCGCTTTTAGTGATGCAGCACACAGTGATATTTCG
>MHYJ01000096.1:0-4033 GCA_001828445.1 Planctomycetes bacterium RBG_16_43_13 | reverse complement strand
GATGAGTTCAGAAGGCGAAGTAGAAATGCCACTCGCCTTTATTATTGCAAGTTATTTTTCGGAGAAGCCACTCCCTGGAAGCTTGGCAGGCAAAGATGGAAGAATCTACATAAAAGATACATTCTCAAAACTCTTAGAAGATACAGCTGGTTACCAAAGGTTTGAAAAGGATTTCATATATTATTCAGCGATGTCTAGTGCTGTCACGATCAGTTTTGAGAAGCTTGTCTCGAAGTCGTCTTCTAAACTGGCAGTGCTGCTAAAGAACAAAAATAACCTGCAGACGCATAGAGACGCCGAAATGGAACGGCTTCGCCGCGAAAGAAATATTCTAATGACCATTTCTGAGCTCGATTATTCTGTTGCCAGTTCTTTTATTGATGCTGCAAGTCAGCTTCGTGAACAGGCAGAAAAGACACGATTTGAAATGGACCGCATCCGTCTAAATATTCTGAGCAACATCGCCAAGGATGGAGCTGCTTATATTAGTGAACCTGATTATGTGGAGCGAGAAAGAAAATATTTGAGACTTACACAGGAAATATCACGATTTTCAGATGAGATTAAACGTGAGCCTACAAAGATCTCAATTGAATTGCTACTTCCAATTCTTCAACAAATGGACAAGAAGCTTAAGAATAACTTTGATGGTTTTGTTGCAACATCAGCTGCCCAGTTGGCTTTATCCAATGTATTAGAAAATGATTATTATATTCCTGAAGACAATCGTAATGTTTGTGTACATGTTTCTGTAAAGTCTGCTCAGGGAGGTGCACCAATTGAGGGTCTCGAAATTAGCGCAGAAGAGGTACAGGGATTAAGGGTTGTTGAACCTGGACTTTCACCCGAACTGTTTCGTGGTGGTGAAGAGAGAGAAATAAAGCTTACGATTAAACCTTCATCTGAACAAATTGCTGACGCAGCTTTTACTCTACAGTGTATTGTGCGTTATCGCAAACGAAACGGTGAGCTGGTTGAAATTCGGAGACAAGCACTTCCTGTACGTATTGGGTCACCAAAGGACTTTTCACTTATTCCCAATCCTTATAGGGAGTATGCAGGCGGCCGCTCTATAGACAATCCTGATATGTTTATTGGACGGCAGGAATTGCTGAGTAGAATCATAGATATTGTGAACGCAGATATTTCGGGGCAGTGCTTTGTGCTATACGGCCAGAAGCGCTCAGGTAAAACTTCAGTATTAAAACAGCTAAAGAAAAGGCTTAAGAGCCCTTTATTAGCTGCAGAGATCTCGGTTGGAGCGCTTGAGACGACGGCTGATGATCCTGGCAATAATTTCTTCCAGTTATGCCTGGACAGAATTCAAGAGGCTGTCGAAGATACTGCAGGGTTAATAAACCTATCATGGTGGCCGCAACCTGCGGATGTACAAACAAGGCCATTGGAAGCATTTCGAATAGCTATTAAAGGGCTGAAGAAAAATCTGGAAGATTGTGGCTGGCGTTTACCCCGAATAGTCTTGTTGATTGACGAGTTTACATACCTGTATGAATATATCGCTGAGGGTGTTTTACCCCCAACATTTATGAGGCAGTGGAAATCACTGCTTCAAATGGAGCTGTTCAATGCAGTAATAGTCGGACAGGATTCCATGCCAAAATTCAAGCAAGCTTACCCTAATGAATTCGGAGTTACTTTTGACGAAAGAATTACCTATCTATCATACAATGAAGCGATACGGCTTGCGCAGGATCCGATTCTTCTAAATGGTCAGAGTAGATATCGTGGACGAGCGCTCGATCGGCTGTTGCAATTGACAGCCGGAAGCCCTTTTTATATGCAGATATTTTGCGATCGGCTAGTGAGGTACATGAATCAGAAGCAGGCATCCTTTATAACTGAGGCTGATATTGAAATGGTGAATTCTATACTCACTGCGGGTACTGAGGCACTACCAATAGAACGCTTTGACCCTCTTATCACAGCAGCAGGCGAATCTGTTGCGGAAGCATCACGAGAGAAATACCTGATTCTCTTGGGATGTATTGCCAAGAATTCAGATGCAATTACGGGGGCGCGTCTTACCGATTTGCCGGAAATTGAAAAGAGAGAAGTCATGCTTCGAGATATGCAAGAGCGCGATGTGACTGTATCAGATGCAGAAGGTCGTGTTAAAATTCGAGTTGAACTATTCCAAGAGTGGCTTAACGTACACTCGGACCTTATGGAATTAGAGGTTCGGCCATGACTAACCCATTCCTCGGATACGGCCGTGTTGTAACAGACGAAAGACTTATTGGTCGTGAGGTCGAAAAGTCCCATATCCGTGAAATTATCCAATCAAAGTCGGGCAGTCTCAGTATTATAGGAGAGCCCAGAATCGGAAAAACCTCTCTGGTTTATAACGAGTTCCAAAATCAATGCAACAAGGATTTCTTATGCAGCGCCTGGATAACTTTGTCAACAATTTCTTCACCAGCGCTTGTATTTTATGATTTGCAGGAAAAAATCATTGATGCTTTGAAGTCTTCTTCCCATCCCTTACCTGAAGAAACAGCCCACTACATATTGAGTGAAGATGAAAGTACATACAATGCTTACAAAAAAATACGAAGATTCTTGAAGATTCTCTTTTCAAAAGGCTTTCGGACATTGTGCATCTTAGACGAGTTTGACGCCGTGACTGAGTATCCCGATGCAAAACAATTTATACAAAGTCTGAGAGAATTGATCGACTTCCCTGAGCAAACTGGTTTTTTTTCAATTTTCATATCTCGCAGAAGTCTTTATCATCTTGAAAGGCAACTTTCAGGAGTGTCAAATTTAGATGGCGTATGCGAAAAACTTTACGTAAAGTCTCTATCATTAGAGGAGGTTAACATAATGGCTCTGCGATGTAGAGACTTTTGGAGCCTCAATGATAAGGAGCTTGTGCTGCTATTTGATTTTACCGGTGGGCATCCCTATCTGTCGGAAATGACACTTTGTAGAGCTTGGAACAGGAAAGATATTAGCATAGGTATCCAAAATTCGCTCAGCGATGTTTATTCGTATTATGAAGGTCTCCGTCAGTTATTAAACGAGGACAAATTATTTGATCAGTTGCTTCAGATCACAGTAGGACCTTGCATAGCGACAGATGTGGAGAAGATCGAGAGACTACTGAAATACGGCATTGTAGTGAAACAACAATCTGAAGGCTCCTCTTTTTCATATAAAGGCTGGTCAGAACATTTTCAATCCTATCTTGACAAAATATCGCGGGCAAATCCAATTTGGGCTGATTGGTCATCGACCGAGACATTGCTCAGAGGCATTCTTGGAGAGCGGTTTCGCGAGAAACACGGTGAAAACTGGATTGACCATCTTGAAAATGCTCATGAGAAGGCAAAAGATGTATTCAAGGCATGTCGTAAGAATATGAAAAAAGAAATGGATAGATTTGGGTCTTTCGCATCAACTAATATTTTGGATTATACCTATCCTATGGATCTCTGGACGTTGATTGAATGTGATTGGCCTCTATTTCAGCCTCTTCTTAAAAAGGATAAGAATTATTGGAGAGCACGATTCGAAACGTTAAGTAAAGTCAGGACACCTATTGCCCATTCACGAGAGACTTGCTTGCCTCTACATTTAATACAGGAGGCGCAAGCATATTGCCAAGAAATAAAACAGATGCTGTCTTCTCAACATTCTTCTTAGAATCCCCCTCCGCCTGGATGGGTAAAGACCTTCCGTGCGATTCTTTTTGACTCTACATAACTGTTTATATCCCAGCAAAACAAAAATTCTTCGTTCCTTTGCCATCTGTACCCGCGACCTCCGAAAAACAGGTACAGTTATGGTGTTTCTAAATTGGCATGACATTTCATTGCTTTCGTTTGACATAAAAAAATCATCCTGTTATTCTTCTTTAGAAGCTTAATTCCAAGGGGGGATGATAATGCAGTCCGCAAAACAAGAAATTAATAACCTTCTCAATCGGTTGCCGGATGATTGTTCTTTTGAAGATATTCAATATCATCTTTATGTACTCCAGAAAATTGAGCGGGGGCTACAAGATGCTTCT
>MHYJ01000095.1:12242-12935 GCA_001828445.1 Planctomycetes bacterium RBG_16_43_13 | reverse complement strand
TGGAGTTTGTCCTCTTATCAGCCACAATCTTTACCTGCTCTTGACTACCTGCTGGGAACCCGGGCCTCGGCGTCCCTGCAGCCCTCTGAATAAGCGTCTGGACGAGATTATTTAGCATCTGCTCCACATCTGTAGCAAGGGAGTTTTTGAGCTGTAACATCTGCATTTCTATGTCTGGCTTTTTTACGTCCATAGCTGTTATAATTTTATCAAATTTATCAATATTATAGTCATAGTCAGTAATCAGTAACATACCAGCAGAATCTATAGGAAAAAGCCCTTTCGGCTGTGTAACAAGGTTCATTAGGGCTGTGGAGACATCACGTGCTATAATATATTTCAGAGTGAAAAGACGGGTTACATACTTATCTTCCAATCTTCTTTTCTCATCTCCTGTTACATACTCCGTAGGATGGCTTGGACCTTTCTCTATTGTAATTATCTTGTATATTTCTATATCTCCTTCACCTACTTTAGATAAGACAAATCCGCTAATCTGTAATATGGACTGAAAGACAGCGAACTTATCCTCCGGTTTTGCTATTTCCTCTCTTGAGACAAAGTATACTTTCCTTGCCTTGATACTCTCATCTGCGAAAAGAAACTTCTTGCCGGTTTCTTTCTGTATCCACATAGTAACTGTATAAAGGTCTATACCCTTGCTCCAGTTTATTCCCTCTTGCTCAGATTTCT
>MHYJ01000095.1:11191-12182 GCA_001828445.1 Planctomycetes bacterium RBG_16_43_13 | reverse complement strand
GAATTCTGCGGTTCATAAATATATCCCTCCTAAAATTTACCTTCTGACAGTGAACCTAACTCTAACAGGGACAACTATCTCACCCTCGTCAATCCCCTCTGAATAGCCGCCTACTGTAGATGGCACACTGACTTCTGCTATGGAATCACCAACATTTGCAAGAAATCCCGTCTCGGAGATACTATACTCCAACCGATTACCTCCCGTAGTTACACTCTCTAAAAATTTAATATCCAGAGCAGGCATAGGTATCTTACCTATTGCTAATAATGGCTGACTCTGGATATTCCTCCAGCCAGCTAACTCTGTATCCGCAGACATCCTCTTGCAGAGTGGGTAACCATAGCTGTCCACAGTAACTTCATTCATAGAAGCAACAGTTATCTCCCCTCTCTGTGAATAAAGCATAGCATTACTGTTAGAAATGCGTGCGAATAATCTCCTCGATAACGCACCATTACCTTTTACAGTAGATACAACCTTGAAGGCACGGTCGCCTGATTTTACAATCGTTAACCCCTGTTCTTTTAGGTATGATTCAAATTTATTAAATACCGATTCTGGTTCAACGTCATCAGAATAGAAACTTACCTTCTTCTCTGCGATATATTCTGACGTCGGCTCTACGCTTTTGCCTGTATATCTCTTTATGAAGTCCAATATCTTACTTAGACGTTCGCTTGTAAATGATATTTTAGCGTTCTCATTTCTACTAAGATTTTTTGCCTCAGGGTTATCTATGCTCATAGTATATCGTAGCCCTACTTCTATATTCCCCTCTTTAAAGGTAAGGCGGTCGTTTTCTGGGTCTATTATAATATACTTGCCACTATCAAGGGGTTTGAGTTGACAATACAGGGTACCATTTTCTATGAGTATGGAAACATATCTATCTTTATCCCTGTGTATACGAAAAGAGGTATTTGAATTAGCGTATATATTACCGTATTGCTTGTTACCGCTCTCATTAGTTGCAGAGAATTTCACTAAT
>MHYJ01000095.1:7492-11160 GCA_001828445.1 Planctomycetes bacterium RBG_16_43_13 | reverse complement strand
ATGCATCGCCGCCAGTAGACAGCCAGTCACCTTCCTCTACTTTTGAGCCAACTGCCAATGCCTCCCAAACAGGGCTATTATTTCTCTGCACTAATGTCTTACCTCTCAATTCCTCCGCTCTTAACGTAAATTTCTCTGGGGGAAAGATTGTGCTATAAAGTATGAATGCCGCAGTTATTACCATTATCAGAGCCGCCGCAGAAGCGAAAGCAGGAGTACTAACTATGCGTAGAAGTTTACTTATTCCACTATTTCTCTCTTCCTCATACGACTGCGCAAGAGATCTCTCCACAACTCTTAATGTCTGCTCTCTTCTAACAGAAGATGCATTAATCAGATTAGTAGCTCTTATAGAGGATATAGCAATAGTTAGTCGCTCCTTCTCATTACCACAGGCAGGGCAAGAAGAAATATGCGACCCTACTTCTCCACGAGATACACTATCGAGTTCATCAAGCAGATAGGACGAAATAAGTTTAGACACTTTTTTGCACTTCATAAATCACCTCTCCATAAAAACAGATAAAAGTTACCTGCTATTTTAACGACTGACACCGCAAGTGGTTTGAATTAGACGAGATATCGGAAAATTTAGAAGGGGATGCCTATAATTGCTAACCTATATCTTCTTTTCTCTCCTTGTCCGTCATCTCGGCGAGTTTTTTAGCAAGCATTTGAAGCGCTTCGTGCACTCTATACTTTACAGTTCCAACAGGCGCCTTAACTATATCAGCGATTTCTGCATACGACAGTCCCGAGTAAATACGTAGGACGATCGCCTCTCTATGCTTCTCCGTAAGTAGGGTAAGTGCTATTCTTATTTTATCTTCGTCCTCTTGTTTCTCCATAGTATCATCCGGTGGAGTATTTTTACCAGAGTTTATTTCCTTAAAATAGATTACATTTTCGTCCTTTTCTTTTAAGACATTGTCTAAGGAGAAGCTCTTATGACGTCTCTTATACTTTAGGTGGTCGAGGCATAGATTACGTGCAATTGTAAATACCCACGTCGTAAGAGAGGCAGTAGGTCTATAATCTTTAAGCGATTTAAATACTTTTACAAACGTCTCCTGAAATATGTCCTCCGCCTCATATATTTCACCAATATATCTGAATATGAAATTTATAAGAGGTTTCTCTATTTGCTCAATTAGCTCTAAATAGGCACTGTTATCTCCTTTTATACACCGTTTTATCAGCTCTGATTCCCTGTAATTATTAGACATATAACTATTCTCTATTTACTGTTATTATACAATATCCTTACCAAGATTTCAGCAAATTTATATAACTACTTATACTATCTTTTATAAATTTTACATAGATTGCAAGGTTTTTAGCAATTTTTACGTCTATATTATTAAGAACTATGCTTGTAAATATGAAAAGATGTGGTATAAATAATAATAGTATGGAACGTTTAGCAGATGATGATATGACTCTTGTCGAGAAGAGCCAGCAAGGCAATATACGTGCTTTCGAAGAACTCGTTAGCAGATATACGGGCCTTGTAGGCAGTATTGCTTATAATATAGTAGGTGATATGCATATGGCGGCTGATTTAACACAAGAAACATTTATAAAAGTACATAGAGGGTTGAAGGAACTCGAAGAACCACGCAAATTCAAAGGATGGCTATGCAGCATTGTAAGAACTACTTGTGTAGACTGGCTGAGAAAGGAGAAAGTAAGACCTGCCTCACTGGACAGATTAGCTGATGATGGAATAGAACCAGCTGGTAAATTTATAGGCGGTGCCTTTAAGCAGACGTCTACGGAGGAGGAAGAACTAAAGGAGAGGATTCTGAATATTGTAAATACGCTTCCGAAGATATACCAGGAGATAATACTGCTAAGACACCTTCGCAAATTTACGTATAGAGAGATGAGTGATTTTTTGGGGTTACCTATAGCAACAATAGAATCAAGGTTATATAGGGCGCGTTTAATGTTAAAAGAACGGCTACAGGACTTATATATTTAGGAGAGATTAAAATGACTTGCGACAAGATTGGTGTACTGCTTTCGAAGTATGTAGATAATGAACTGACGGATTCTGAACGTAGTAGCGTAGAAGAGCATATACGAATATGCCCTTTATGCGGACAAACGCTCTCTATATTCCTACGAAACGACAGGATACTTGAGAGTTCCCTCACTACAGATATGTTTGGCGAGAGCGTAGTATCAGCAGTTATGCAAAAAGTAAATGAGAAAGAAACAAAGCCCATAACACGAGTCATATCTAAAGAAGCAATACCTTTAAATATACGCTCTATACTAACGGTAACATCTATTGCGGCTACAGTTTTGATAACTATTACTACACTTATACTAACATATAATAGCAAAGTAGCCACTCTAACAGATGAGATAGGAAGGCAAAAGGAGCTGAATAGATGGATAAGTAATATGGCTAAAAACATGCCAAATCCAAACAGCAATACTATGCTCGCTAATATAGATAGCAATGCTGTAGAAATTCGCGGCACATTCATAAATAACAAGGAAAAGGTTCTATATTACTCTGTTTACAGGAAAAATATTAAAGAAGGAGCTGACTATGAATTGCTGTATAGATCTCTCAAGAAGCCGGAATATACCGATTCAACGGCTATAGATGGTGAAAGTTATGAATATAAATTTACGGCTCTTACAGAAAGTGGTAGAAAGATAGAGAGTTTACCCATATATATAGCATTAAAGCCGACTATCTGGCCTTCTACTCAGGATTATACAGAGATCAAGTATATGCAAACTGATGAAGCATCAAGCAGTGTCCTATTAAGCGTGGTCAAGACCTTCTCAGGAAAACAAAAAGAGGAGTTGTTTGTGGTGAAAGTTGGCGAAGAAGTAGGCAAAAAGGTTCAAGGGGCAGATTTCCGAACTGGATTAAAGATACTAAAAATAGACGATGAAGATGATGATATAACTATAACATCGGCCAAGACAAAAATGGATGAGACGGGTATGCCTATTCTAAATCCTCGCACCGGTAAGCCGGAGACAGAATATGAACCTCTTTCGTTCACACGCATAAATAAGAAGATTACACTTCAAAATGATTCTGGTGCGAAGGTGGGACTCTTCCAAGGAAGATCGCTAAAGATAGCGGCGAAATAATAGGTAAATAGCCCTTAAGATGGCGAGCCAGTGGTCATGCTATTTTTTATATTATCTAAATCTATGCCGCTACGTTTTAATTTACGATAAACGGTGCTTCTGTCTATACCAAGAAGCTTTGATGCTTTCGCAGTGTCGCCTTTACACTCTATTAGTGCTTTCACGATGAGGTCCTTCTCTATCTCGCCTAATTGCTTGTTCGCGGGTATGGTTATCGCCCGGTTGCTCTTTTCCTCGACGAATTTTATTATTGACGCGGGGATGTCGGCAACGTCTATCAAATCCCCCTTCCCAAGCGCAAAGGCGTGCTCCACCGTGTGCTCCAGCTCCCGCACATTCCCAGACCAGTCATATCGAAGCAACGTGTATAACGCATCTTTGGACACTCCACGCACTGCCCTGCCGCTCTTCCTGTTATTCCTCCCAATAAAATATTCTACCAACAGCGGGATGTCGTCCTTCCTCTCCCTGAGCGGCGGCACGTTTATCATCACTACATTCAGCCGATAGAATAAATCCCGCCTAAATTGTCCCTTCTCCACCAT
>MHYJ01000095.1:7184-7355 GCA_001828445.1 Planctomycetes bacterium RBG_16_43_13 | reverse complement strand
TCTCGTCGAGGAATAGCGTCCCGCCGCCCGCCTTCTCGAACAAGCCGACCTTCTTCGCATACGCTCCCGTGAACGCCCCCTTCTCGTGTCCGAATAATTCGCTCTCTAACAGATTTTTGTGAATGGAGGCACAGTCAATCGGCAGGAACGGTTTCTCTTTCCTTCTTCCGC
>MHYJ01000095.1:4635-7033 GCA_001828445.1 Planctomycetes bacterium RBG_16_43_13 | reverse complement strand
GTCCTGCAACTGCTCCTTCAACATTTTGTTCTCGTCCTTTAGCCCACGAGTTCTACGAATCTTGTCGAGAACGAGGAGGATTTCTGCGATGCGGAACGGCTTGGCAACATAGTCGGACGCTCCCATCTTGATTGCCTTGACTGCGTCCTCGATGCTCGCCTGAGCCGTGAAGATGATGACCTCGATGTCGGGTCTGATTTTCTTCGCCTGTTCGAGGAGTTCGAGCCCGCCCATTCGGGGCATCCGCACGTCTATGAATGCGACGTCGTATGCGGTGGCGGTGATTTTCTGGAGACCCTCGATGCCGTCGGAGGCGGTGTCGATACGGACATCATCCGCCTTCTTCGCCACAATGTCAGTGAAGATATTACGGATAGGCGTTTCGTCGTCAACTACGAGGACGGTGAGGGTGGTGGACATATATTTCGTTCCCCTTTATCTTGCGCTAAGCAAATTAGGGTGTTCTTCCTCTTTGTTTGCTACCTCATAAACAAATGGAAGGTCAACTGATCCTGAAGAAGTTTTGAATAATCCTGAACTGTCGGTAGAAAATAGCTTCCATTTAGTTTGGTCAGGTTCTATATAGATGAAATAGTCAAGAGAGCTTATATCAAGATGTTGGATATGATTAACCTTAAGGTGTGTATTTGCCCAAAAACCTACTCCAATTTTTATTATCTTGGGTGCATCACTCGCAAAGCAATCAATAAAGTTTGCAATAGCTTCTTTATAGATTATATCAGATTTATATTTCTTTAACTCATCAATATCACACTGAATCTCGGTAGAAGAAAATTTCCCCTTATTCTCCTGTAAGGATGAATGGCTTTTAGGTAAGTAGGAAATGATATCAATATATCTTCTTTGTTGCCTCCTCCCTGTTCCTGCTTCCACCAAAACAACTCTGTCCCCCTGTGCCCCAGGATAGCTTACTGCAAGAATTTTATAGCCATTTTGCTTTAGAACGTTGTGTACTGAAATATACGTTATATCGTCTTCGTCTAAAAAAGCCCTATTTTTTAATGGTGTGATAGGTGGAAAAGTTAAAAAATTATATTGGCAATTAACTGTCCCCCAGATTAACTTAACTCTAATATTGTCATTTATATCAATAATTTGGAATTCTTTTGAAAACTTAAAAATTGTCCTTAAGGATTTGCTAAGGCTACAGAAATTTATATTAAGATAATTCGTTAAATCAATCGTTAGCTTTTTAGCTTCTGATTCTCTGTAAGAGTCCAATATTTTTATGAAGTTGCTGTCAGTAGATAGACCAGACCCCATTGTAAAACAGTAGAGAAAGTCGAAGCCACTGCATAGTTTAGTATTACCTATAAACTTCTTAATGGCTTTTTCTTTTGGCGTATCTTTATACCAGGCATCATTTCCTTTATCAAATACCATCTTCGGAATAACGCTACGACAAATCGTCCCATAATATGCCAACATTCCCCTTTCAGGGTCCATTGCATGCCCAAAACGATTTATTTTTAAGTGCAATTCTTTGTTATCATCCTTCCATTCAGTTCTTGACGTATTAAGTCGTCTCAAATCTGGAAGAGAGAAATCTTTCAGCCCTTTATTCCACACAGCAAATTCTCTGGCTTTTATGATATCTTTCTCAAAGTTTTCTATCCAGTTCTGTTTACCAACGTTGTTCCTAGAAATGAAAGCAATGAGATGACAGAGAAAAATCGTAAGGGTTTTTACTTCTTTAGGACAGCTATGATAATTTTCATTTACTACGATGTTTCCTTTATCATCACAAATCCATTCAAAATGAAAAGCCAGCTGTTTATACTTTTCATATATTGCCTTATAAGATGATAAGTAATTAAAATTAACATTCCCTCCATGCTCATTACGAGACCTTTTATTTACAGGTGAAAGTTTTCCATAAATGCAGTTGTTTTCTACAGAGGCGACAATACCATCAAATCGTTGTAGTTCATGGTCTTCTGTAAAAACTGCGGTTGAGATTTCAAGTTGAAATAGAGGGTATTCAGTTCCGTCTTCAATCGTGGTTATCAATATATCTGGTTCTTTAAGGAAAATTATAGGCGCTATATTTTTTGAATATAGATTATGGTTACCAGCCAATTTGATTAGCTTTAATTGAAGTTTACCGCTCTCAAACTCCGGAGTGCTTTCTATTATTGGCTTAATGAGATGGGCGGCTTGCTCTAAACACTCAAAGTATATTCTTATTTCCTTCATCCCGTCTTCTCTAAAATGATTAGATGCTCTTTCTTTCCCTTTTGCGCGTAGCTTGGATTGAAAGTCTTTGAATGCTGTGATAAATCTGATGAAACAACGTCACAAACTTCGAACCCCACATCTTTAGAAAACTCCCTTACCATTTCATCCGTCTTTATAAGTTGTTTCTTTATTACGCTAT
>MHYJ01000095.1:3545-4610 GCA_001828445.1 Planctomycetes bacterium RBG_16_43_13 | reverse complement strand
ACTCATCTCTCTAAAGCATTTAATTAAATCACCATTCCATTTATTCGGATTTTCTTTTAAGCTTGAGTACTCCCGTCTTGAGCCAATTTCGTTATATTGTGCGAATTGAACATCTAAATCCAACCACCTCTTGCGGAATTTATGGTATAAGTAGTAATCATAAGTATTTGCATATGGTGGGGATGTGATTATTAAATCTATAGAATCTGATCCAATAAAAGATAAGCTTCTGCTATCGGCATTGTAAATCTTTAGTTCTGTTTTATACTTTAATTGGTTCGAAAATTCGTCTATTTTCTTCGAGCATTCTTTTACCTTCGTCGCAAATAGTTCAAACGTGTAACAATCCGGAATCCTTTTATTGATGGCTGCAAATCTTGTATCGCTTTCTTGATTGGAAACTCTTACAATTACTGAAGATAGAACTATTTTCAGAAAATCTACAACAGCATTATCTTCAAGCCTCCCTATCTCACTAAGGATGAAGGTTAACTCTTCTGCTACATTTTTCTGGAACCAGTGGTCTAATCCTTCAATATCTTTAATCTTTATTTCTTTTCTCTTATGCAATTGCCATTTAAAACTTTCACTGATAATGAAATCAGCAAACTCATTTACTACTTTGATTTGCTCTACAATTAAGGGTGATGCCTTTACTTTCGAAAGCAAACATGATAGACCATTTACATCAACACCAGTTGAGTTTATTCCCTGCAATCTTGCCTCAACCATTGTCGTTCCAGAACCGCAAAAAGGGTCTAAAACTATTTCTCCTACTTTAGAATATTCCCTTAAGATCTCTCGTGGCAGTTGAGGAGGAAACTTCGCAGGGTATGGATGTAATGAATGTGTTAGATATGAAGTATCATCATCATTAAAACTAAATGTAAGATCTTTAGCGATAGTCGCCATATCTACCCTACTCTTCTGAATATTACTATGAAAGAACAGTTTTGATTTGTGTAAAATACTGAAGGATAACCCAATAAAATCAGCTTTCTTTGCCCTGTCTGGTCCCAAACAATCAAGTCATGATATTTAAAGCCAACCTCTTCTCCAACTCTG
>MHYJ01000095.1:637-3536 GCA_001828445.1 Planctomycetes bacterium RBG_16_43_13 | reverse complement strand
GAAAGGGAACATATGGCACCCTACTCTTTGTATCCCTGTAATCCTTTACAACCCAAGCAGAATAGCCACCACTTTGTGTTACTTCATAATTCGCCATTAGCACTACTTTAATCTCATCCAAAAATTTCTTGTATGGCAGGTTTCCGAAATCTTGTTCGTGGTTGCTGTAAGGTTTAACGGTGCTATTGTTCTCAACCGTGATAACAGATCTCTTATGCGTAGTTGACCTATCCTCGACTGATCTTCTTATAAAATTAGCATAAGGGGGCGAGGTTACAGTAATCTGTATTTTATCTCTACTTACGTACTTTAGCAAATTTCGGCAATCATCGTTTATTACCTTGTAATGAAATCCATCTAAAAATAGCCCTTTATTTTCTGTTAACCATCTTTCTGCAATCTTTGCAAAATAAGGATTTAATTCCATACCTATTCCATGCCGTCTTAAATTCTGTGCGGCAATTAACGTTGAACCTATGCCTAAGAATGGATCTAATACGGTATCACACTCCTTGGAGTACATCTTTATCAATCGTTCTACAAGCTTTACAGGATAGACCGCTCCATGTTCTAATTGATAATTATTTCTGGGAGAACTCACATCATTCCAGACATTTTTTGAAAGTGATGCCCACTCACTTGGTGTCAAGCCATTGAATGCTACTTTATAGTTAGCTCTCTTAATCTCCGAACGAGGCAAATAACTTCCTTGCACATCTTTAATAGTGAACTTATCTGCCAATATTTTCGGAGATTTCTCTCCGTTTTTATCTTTTATTCTATAGATTTGTTTTTTCATTTTTTGTAAAGGCAAGGTTATGATATCATATACCTTATAAATAAGACGGTTTTCGTCTACTTACAAACACAAATCTACTAACTATATACCGTAAATACAAGCAGAAATACTTTGGAGAATTATAGCATAATTCTACCATTCACACATCCAAAAATTTCACCCGCTCTCGCCCGTGATGAGAACCGCCATATCGCCCAGCCGCACCTTGTCCACAAGTTCGTTCACTTTCTCCATCTGCGACGTCATCCCAATCATATTGCTCACGTTGAAGCGGTCTTGCAACTGCTCCTTCAACATTTTGTTCTCGTCCTTCAGCCCTAAATGCCTGCGAATCTTGTCGAGAACGAGGAGGATTTCTGCGATGCGGAACGGCTTCGCCACGTAGTCCGACGCTCCCATCTTGATTGCCCTCACTGCGTCCTCGATGCTCGCCTGAGCCGTGAAGATGATGACCTCGATGTCGGGTCTGATTTTCTTCGCCTGTTCGAGGAGTTCGAGCCCGCCCATTCGGGGCATCCGCACGTCTATAAATGCGACGTCGTATGCGGTGGCGGTGATTTTCTGGAGACCCTCAACGCCGTCGGATGCGGTGTGGATGAGGACGTCCTCCGCTTTCTTCGCCACAATGTCGGTGAAGATATTGCGGATGGACGTTTCGTCGTCAACTACGAGGACGGTGAGGGTGGTGGACATATTCATAATATTCTAATCGACTTTACCTCAATTTTCCCTTTGCCTCGCTGATATACGGTTGGAAAAAATAAATGGTCGCTCTCCCCATTTTACCCATTATTTTAAATGTTTAATTACTTTTATTAGCAGGCATATAAGGGTACCTAAAAGAAGTAGAATCACAAAGAGCTGTAATGCAAAGAAAAACTTATCTTTCAGTGCTATTAGGCAAGGTCTCGTTAGTTCTACTATGCAAGGTGCTATTAGTTCTTTTAGCAGTGCTGTTAGCCAAAATACAATTCCCACTGCATACACTAGCCGTGTCGCATTTGTCGCAGCAAATATCTTTGCAGATTTCGCACCCGTATATTGGTTAAAGCACCATAATTTTTCAAGCTCGATTGCCCGTCTTTTGAAGCTATGCCAATAATCTACTGACCGTTCCTCCATCAGCAAAAACGCTGGCGTTATCAATCCACCAATAATTTTTAGGAAAGTTTTCATATTAGGAGACAAGGCATTATCCCTACCAAAAATAAAAAGAACGAGACCACTTGTAATAGCGATAAAAACAGTTAATGTAGCAAATCGCATATTAGCATAGTGCCTCATATTGTTTCCTAACTCTTTATATTCTTCTCTAAAAGTATCTCCATTTGTCATTCTAATATTCTCCTTCTATTAAAAAATCTCCCAATCTTCTAATACAACATTTACTTATTACCTATTAAATTACCTAATTAAACAGTTGTTACCCAATTATGCCTCGGTAGACATTTTTCCCTGCCCCTTCCTTTATTTTTCATTTTGCTCTTTAATTTTTGCACTTTCGCTACCTCCCTCCCTTCACGAATTTCACCTCCTGCGGTGGCTTCTGTCCTAAATGTGCCTCTACGAAGGGGAGGTTGCCGGGGAAACTGCCAATCGGCGGGAGGGTCGTGATGTCCTGCCAGATAGTTATATTCTGACAGCCAATCTTGAGTGAGGTGATGTCGCTCCCCGCCCTGCGGATTGCCCTCCTTATGTGTTCGCCTGAGAAAAACGCCCCCTCCCTAATAAGTGGAAACGTTATAGTGCCTGGGGTCGGACACTCCAACGAGAAGCAAATCTGTTTCCACCAGGTGTGGTGCTGGTGCATCTTCCCGTCGTCGCCGAGGAACTTGTTGACTTTACCGCCGCCTAAGAGCTGTAGATGCAAGCCGAATAGTTCGAACATCCTCGAGGCATCCGTAGAGGCAGGGAATGTCCAGTCGATGAACATAATCCTGCCTACTACACCGTATTTCAGTAGCCCCTCGCTATCGCCTGGCTTGAGCCATTTAGGAATGCCGATTGCCAATACGAGGTCATATACAGGTGCAGGGAAGGAGTAATTATTATGCGGTTTCTCATATATGAAGCCTGGGTCTATGATTCGGCAGAGATTGG
>MHYJ01000095.1:0-535 GCA_001828445.1 Planctomycetes bacterium RBG_16_43_13 | reverse complement strand
TGCCCCTCATAGCCGCCATTCCTTTTCGGTCTCTTAGATATCTATCTACGCCTTTATATACCAGCCAGCAGGAGTTCTCATAGGCGATTTTGGTTTCAGGGGAGAGGCGACTACTCCAGAAACCTTCGTATAATGTGGTGAGGTATGAATAGAGTGATTTGAAATGTTCGGGGAAGGATATGTGCGTCCATCCGCACCTGCCCTGCGGGTCGAATGAGACGACTGTTCCCCTGCCTATATTGAGTTCATCTGCGAATTGGCAGAAATCCGTCTCCCACCTGTGCGGGTTTATTTTAGCCCCTGAATACATCACAGAGCCGTCTTTTCTCTTCTCGATGAAGTGGTATAGCCCGAAGCCCGCCTGCTTCTTCTCAGGGATTTGGGAGATATCCTTCGCAGTGTAGTGGATGCGATGCGCCTCGTTCGGCTCTTCCTGTATCCTTCCATTTTTAACTACGAAGATGCCGCGCGACTTCTGCTCCAAATCGAGATAGCCGAAGGAGTGATACCAGTTGTAGTCGGAGTCGTTAATCAT
>MHYJ01000094.1 GCA_001828445.1 Planctomycetes bacterium RBG_16_43_13 | reverse complement strand
CAAACTCATATTCAAGTGCCTTTGCGGCGAACTTGAATGAGTTGAGATTCTTAATCTCCGTCTTCACGCCGAGACCTGCCGAGCCGACGGGTCTGAGGGAGAGATTTACGTCACAACGCAGTTCTCCCTTCTCCATATCGCAGTCAGAGACGCCTATATACTGCATTATGGACTTGAGGGCGGTTAAATATGCGACTGCCTCGTCTGAAGTAGATATATCAGGACGGCTGACAGTTTCAATGAGCGGCATACCTGCCCTGTTCAAATCAATGAGCGTGGTGTTATCCTTTCCTTCGTGTATGAGTTTGCCGGCGTCCTCCTCCATATGAAGGCGTATTATACCTATCCGCTTTTGTTTGCCTTTTATGTCTATATCCAAGTAGCCATCTTTAGAGAGCGGGAGGTCGTATTGAGATATCTGGTAACCCTTCGGCAGGTCGGGGTAGAAGTAATTCTTGCGGTCAAATTTGGTGTAAGGAGCTATAGTGCAGTTTATGGCGAGTGCCGCGCGCATAGCAAGTTCGAACGCACTCTTGTTCAGGACGGGGAGTGAGCCGGGTAAGCCGAGGCACACAGGGCAGGTCTGGGTATTCGGCGGCGCACCGAAGCACGTGCTACAACCGCAGAAGAGTTTTGTCTTCGTATTAAGCTGGACGTGAACCTCTATGCCAGCGACCATTTCGTATTGCATATTGTTACTTTATCCTCTCCTTCGCATATCCTAAATCGCTTGGGGAAATTGTAGGGACATTGGTTTTCTCCCGTCTATTCTTTTCCTTTATTACTTCATCAAGGTGAACCGCTGACCTATATGCCTCCACCATTTCCTCCTTCCTTCCCAATGACTCGAGCGTCTTACCATAGCGGAATACATCCTGTATCTCTGCTATCAACATCAATCTGTCGAGTTGTGCCTCATTCGCCTTCTTATTAAGGTGAATAGCGATTTTGTACTCTTCAAACGCCTCTTGCTGTTTACCACTCTCCTCGAGCATCTTACCATAGCGCCATCTCGTCTGGGCGCGGGTGGGATAATGTTCCTTCGCTTCTTTATAGGCATCAAATGCCTGCCTGAAATATTCCTCTTGCTTATCCCGTCGTCCTATTTTCTCATACATTTTGCTAAAATCATAGAGATAGTCCCCCAACCAACTACGGAGCTGGAAATTAGCCGAGCGAACCGATATTGCCTTTTTGATACTATATATAGACGGCTGTATAAACTTCTCCGCCTCGCCATAGTTACCCGCCTCAGCTTTCGCCTTAAACTCCCTATAATTTATGCCGCCTAATTCAAGGTAGGGACGTATATCTATAGGATTTAGTTCTGCCGCCTGCTTAAATAGTTTAGATGCACCATCTATGAACTTTGTCCCCTTTTGCTTGATAGGTTGCCCCCGCTCGTTAAACTCCCACTCCGGCTCTAATCGCCCCTCCCAAAGATTTCCCCTCTGTAGCTGTATAACTGCGTCACGCAATATACCTGATTCCTGACCTGCCTGAGTGCTACCTGACACCATAACTCTATTTAATATAACTATTATTGGTATTAAAATTATAACAGCCACTAAAGCGAAAAATGAAGTTAGCCACCTACCAACTCTTATCTCCTTGAAACTACCCTTACCGCAGACGAGTATCAGGAGTGCCATCACCACAAATATCATCTCCGAAACACCAAACACATAAAAATCGAAGTCAACGATTATATGGACTAAAAATCCCACAAGCCCTGCCGCCATACCAAGCTTAGTAAATGTTCTATCTGTCCCTTGTGCATCAAGTAGTAAATCCTGCTTATAGTTAATAAAGAAATAGACAAGCATAAAGCCAAAGAGAATAAGCCCAAGAGAGGGCAGTTCTACAGTGCGAATATATCCAATCTCATCACGGTATGTATAGAGTATAATCTTCCACTCCGGTTTTATATTCAGGTCATTAAAGGCATCAGTCAACTTATAAGCAAGTATCAGGGCTATAAAGAAGGCAATTGGCACAAGTAATTTGGTATAAGGAAATATATCTGATATTGCTTGGCTATTTCTTTCCTGCAAAGGTGAAGCCAGTTCAGGAGGTTTTGACGACCATATAACCTTCATAAATAGTATAATCCAGATGGATAGAAACGCTAATAGCCCTATTAAGCCCGTTTCAGCGGTTATCTGAAGGTAGTCATTATGAACCTTCGTAACTTCGTTCTGTTCCTCTGATTTATAGATTGTATGATAGTCCGCATAGTTACTAATTCCTACTCCTACAATCAGGTGATTCTTTATCGTATTTAGAGCAGAATCCCAGTAGGTTGAGCGAATCTTGGTAGATGGGTCCTTCTCTAATACATAACCTACTAATCCACTTGCCATCAATACTATAGCCAGAAGTAACAGGGCAGGTATTATAAGCGTAACCACTTTCCTCCAGTTGCTATAGTTCCTCAGAAGAAAATATCCTATAAACACAGCTATCACAGAGACAAATGCTACAGTACCTCCTTTCGAACCAGTTAGATAAAAGGCATACAGAGATATAGCAATTAGACATACCCTGATTATTAGAACAAAAGATGATACGTTCTCTTTTAGACGCCTATACAGGTCTACCGTAGCACCCAATATTAGAGGGATAAATACTACTAAAAATCCAGCAAATGAATTTGATAATACGAATGTTGAGAACACCTCATCGCCAGCCAACCGCCACTCAAACTCTTTCCGTAACTCTGGGGGAAGATTAGCTATATTTGGATTCTTCCTGAACTCCTCTCGTGCAATATCAAAGAGCCAGTAATACTGAAACATAGAATATACAACAAGGGTAAATACCATCGCTGACAACACGCTGAAGAGTATGTATTTAGTCCTTTCGTCGAAGAAATTAACCACAAAAATAAATAACAGCATATATGACAGGTAGGCGAAACCGTATAAAGCGGCGGGTTGCTTATAGGCGGCAATGAAGTATGAGACGACGCACATTACCGCAAAGACCACAAATGGTATCTCCAAGCCCGTAAACCTAAAGGTAAAACCGCCTTTCAGGGTACTTGAAAGCAACCATACAGCTACAGCCGCCCATATAAGTGAATGAACCAGCATATTCTCACCAAACGAGGCAACATCACCATTTACTAAGAGGCGGAGCATTATCTGTAGCGATACGACAAATATACAGACGTATGAAAGTATGCGGCCTGTTCTATTATCCATTATTTGCTTTCTGCCCTTCTTCAGCGTTAATTTTATTTCTACCCTTTGTCTCAAGAAGGGTTACTATTATGAGAATCAAAATAACCTGTAGAAGTATTATACTAGCACCCACAGCCCTAACCTGATATAATAGGATAGCCGATAGTCCTGTGCAGAGAGTAAGGACATAAACAACGAGTACGGCACCTCTTACAGACATACCAAGGCCAAGGAGTCGATGGGCTAAGTGATTTCTATCTCCTTCGAAAATACTTCTTCCCGACTTTAGCCGTATCAACACCACCATCAATGTATCAAAAAGTGGCACGGCTAATACAATGATAGGAACAAAATATGAATAAAGCAGATAGTCCGCATTATAAAATGTAAATACAATGGTTAGTGCTGATAGAATATAACCTACGAATAAACTGCCGGCATCTCCGAGAAATATCTTTGCGGGATGTGTGTTAAAGATGAGAAAAGATAATACAGAGCCGAGGATTGCGGCTACAAGAAGTGATATAAAATGCTCTCCTATCATAATAGCTATTATCAAAAACGATATGCAAACTACTGCGACGACACCACTACACACCCCATCCATATGGTCGAGCAGATTAAATGCGTTAGTAATTACCAATACCCATAGCACTGTTAAAACTACGCTTACAACATAACCCGTCTCCCCTCCCATAAACACGCTTAACTTAATCCCTCCTAAAGCAAGCCCTACAGCAACTATCGTCTCAACTAACAACTTAAACCACGGCGATAAACCCTTTTTATCGTCTATCAGTCCTAATAACAGTATTACACAACCACCTAAGAAGATTATCAACAACTGAGGTAATCTCGTCAACACACCACCTGTGTGCCTAACAATGCCATCAGGTAAAAAATTGAAATAGTTAGTATTCCTATGTATATAAGCAACCAACACCCCACATAATATTGGTAGCCCTACGCCAATCGCTACCGCTATACCACCACCAAGTGGAATAGGATGAGAATGTTGCTTCCTACCACCAGGTATATCGAGAAACAAATATTTGAGTGCAACCCTTCTCATTAAGAGTGTAGCTATAAAGGATGTAAAAAACGCCGATAAGAGCACAACGAAAATTAGTATCTGCATTTGAAACTGTTATCCCTTAATGACATTAGAATTAACCTCATCCCTCATATTTTTAACCGCCTGCTCTACTGCTAACTCCCATTTACGTTCACCATACTTCTTATCATACGGCTGCCCCCTATATGCAAATGTTATACTGCGAGAGGCAGATACTATCGCCCCCAAACCATCAGGATTAAAATAGTGTCTCAAGTCCTCTGCTTTACCCCCCTGCGCACCGTAGCCAGGTATGAGTATGAAGTTCCTCTGCAATATAGCCCTTATTACCTTTGCCTGTGATGGATAAGTAGCACCAACTATTGCACCGACAGAGGAATAACCGTTCTTACCAATCAGGGTACTCCCCCACTCCACAGTTCTCTCCGCTAAAATTTCGTAGAGATATTTTCCATCTAATCTTAGGTCCTGTATCTCTGCAGATGACGGATTAGATGTTTTAACGAGTATAAACAGCCCTTTGCCAGTTTTTTTTGCCATCTTTGTAAACGGCTCTATGCTGTCCGTTCCGAAGAACGGATTTACTGTGATAGCATCCGCAACTACAGGGCTATTTTTGCCTAAATACGCCTCTGCATACGCCTCTGCTGTGCTCGGCACGTCACCTCGTTTCACGTCGCCAATAACTAACAACCCTTTCTCTTGACCATAGCCACAAGTAGTTTTGAAAGCGCCTATCCCTGAGTGCCCCCATCTCTCATAGAAGGCAATCTGCGGCTTTATAGCTACCGCATAAGATTCAACAATATCAATAACTGCTCGATTGAATCTCTCTATCGTCTTCGCTGCCTTCTTTGCATTATTAGCCCCCCTTCTAAATGATGCCGGTAACAGTTCAAGACGTGGGTCTAACCCCACAACTACATAACTCCTTTTCTTTTTTATATCCCTTATTAATCTATCAGCGAGATTACGCATAGAGACGAATTCTATTGCCCACTCTACAGAGTGTCAATATAATTGTAATTAACTTATATTATGGGGAAAACCTTAAGAATACTTATACCGACTGCCATATTGTTTGGATTTATAGTATTACCATTTATTGGAGTAAACTATTCTCCAAAACAAGAAAGACCACAACAAAGAAAAGTAAGCCATCTTGAATTTATAAAGCCGCTTAACCAGTTCCTCGAAGAGCAGAGGCGGATACTAAAATACGATAAAGATGGTAACATCGTGCCTGATTTAGCAAAGAGTTTCTCAGCTACCCTATCTGTCAAACTTAAAATAAAAGAAAACGCCATCCTACCAGATGGGGCTAAGGCAAGCTATACTACAATGGATAAATATATAAAAAACGTGATTGCGAGTGGCAAGAGTGACCTAAGGTTAAAAAACTTATCCAGTGTAGAAGATGTAGGAAATAGCTACATAAAGTTTATATTCTCTAAACTTGTATCAAAAAGCCAAGAACTCCCATATGACTTATTCGGTAGAAATGCCTTCGACGAAACAAGTAAACCGCAGATAGAGCAGATAATAGATTTTAATAATAAAGCTGACTTTCTCCCTCTGTTATCCAACGTTATGCCATTAAAAACTAATAAAATGTCCTACTATAAGCTTACAGACCTCACCTCTATTGGAAAAGGAGTATATGGAACCGCTGATAATATAATTATAAAAGAAGTTAAAGGTGCTGAATGGATTGCCCAGTTCCAATATAATGACCATATTCCTAAATATCATAATATCCGTGTCATACCATCTCAACTAAAGAGGCATTTTATAGTAAATTTTAATCTCCGCAATCCAAAATACAAAAATATCAATAGAAGAAAGATTCTCTACGATGCCTTGCAGGGGAAACGTTCTATCAAATTAAATATACCCATAGAGATAATATATGTTCCACCCCAAAAATATGCTGATAAGACATCATTTGCTTGGAAAGCAATAGGATGTGACGTTATTATTAGAAAAGCTCTATACGCCAGATGGGAAGATTATAGCAATAACGCTGAAGTATTCATAAGTGATAAATATCCATCCTATTTGAACGTTACACAATTTCACTCACAAAGGAATATTTGGGGCTATTCAAATGAATATGTAGACAAACTAATCTCAGAGCTTGACGAAACATTTGAATCATCCGCACGAGAGGTAATAAAGGCAAAAATAATGTCAATAGTCGAAGAGGACTTGCCTTGTATATTCCTTGGGGAAGAGCCAATGTATTTCTATCTCGTTGGCAAAAAAGAGGATTTGGATGCCCTTATCAAAAATATGCGTTGACAACAGAGCCAAGATGAATTAAACTTCCCCACTTCGGAGGTAAATTGATATGAATAAGCATATATGGATG
>MHYJ01000093.1 GCA_001828445.1 Planctomycetes bacterium RBG_16_43_13 | reverse complement strand
TTTGAGGAGGCGTGTTTGCAACTATTACCTCATCTGAAATATAAGTCTTGTCTTCTCCCTCAACAGAAATCCTGACCTTGATTCTGTCTCCTCTTTGAAGAGAGTCGCTCTGGAATACAGGAGAATTAGCCTTTTCAATTTCTGAATCATTGACTATCCACTGGTATCTCAATTTCCGGGGAGATATCCCTTGTATCTTTACGGCAATCTGCCCTCTTTTATCCGGGGAAGAGGGGGATAGTGTAATAGTATATGGAGTTTCAACAGGCGCTGTTGCTGGTGATACCTCCTTAGTTGAGGGCATCACCTTTTCTTCAGGCGCTTTCTTACAGCCGGAGAATAACAGCAGTAAGCCTATGCTTATTGCCAGAAAGTTTTTCATGGGATAACCCCTGGTCTCCAGCCCGCTATTCCGCTCTTAAGACCAAATGGCGTTGTCTGCTCCATCTGAACAATAGTGCCTGTACTTTGCTGCACAAAGCCCATCATTGTATTGTCGCCTGTTACCATAATTCCAACAGAAGATGGAAGTCCTGTACCGAGGCTTAGTGAGCGGTCTACTGCAGTAGCGGTCGTTCCTCCTGTCTGATCAAATACAAATTTCTTATAGCCTGTGCCTGTCTTGTAGAATGCTGCATATATATTACTGGTTCCTTCAGGAGAGCATACATTTAAACTTGGAGTATATGTTGTCCAGACAGCGAGACCGCCGAGGACAACGGGGTTAAACACCGCCCTTTCACCTGCTGTTGAGAAATCCACATACCACCCCTGCTTATTTGCAGCGTCGCTTAAAACTGTACTCCACAAAGTTCCTCCAACACAGGTTGTGCCTCCTCCCTGACATACAATTACACTGGATGCATCATATAAGTCATTTGTTTTATCTGGCGGCGTATAACTTGGACATGTGGGATATATCCACGGTTTGCACGTATCTTTAATACCGTAAAAACTCCATCTCTCTGTGCTGTCCAGAGTCCTGTCACTTGTGTCAAGGAATCGTCCTGTGCCAAAGAATAGCCATAAATTGCCTTTTTCATCCATTGCCACAGATGGCTCAGATGTTATAGGCTGTCCCTGATTAGGAGTTAATAAAGTATTGATTGGTTCAAACATCAATGAGGGTACCTGCCAGTTTGCAGTATTTGTATCTTCACCAGTAGCGATTCTGTACATCTTGCCTGCCCATGTTGAGCTTGTGCATCCTGTCCCTGAAGGGCAATAGGTATTCCCAATATATATCACATCAACCTGATAATCTAAACCCACATCAACAGTTATGGGGTCAGCCATAAATGCATTATCCATTAAAACCGACTGGTCATCAAATCTTCTTGACAGCGCGCCTGTAGCAAGGTCTAATACATAAATTTTTCCTGACTTCGTGCTTGCCGCTGTATATGATGTGGGTCCTGAACCAAAAACAACATGCCATGTGCCTGTTCCTGAGATGATACCTGTCCTTGCTACAGCAGGATAAGAAGTTGTCATGTTGAGGTCGCCGGCAGTAGAAGCGCCTGTATCAGTATATACCCAGAGGAGCCTGCCATAACTGCCGTCAGATGCATCAGGGTCTGTTATGTCAAGCGCAAAGTACGCTGAATAGAAGGTTTTTTGATTGGGACTAAAGGCAGTATCTGAGTATGTGATGTCTCTGCCCCCGAATCTCATGCCGCCAATCAGCACGGTTCCCCATCCATTAACATGTGTTGCATCAGCAGTAAAAATCCTCGCATCAGTAACTTTTGGTTTGAGGTCAACATAATAAACATGAGTATAATTGGTGTCTGTAAGCCATTTAAGGTGCGGCAGAAGACTTTGAGGAATAAAAGCGAAGAGTTCTTTGCCAAGATCAGCATGCGAAGTATTACATACCCCGGGTGTCGTGTAAGCATCGCAAAATCTGAGATTATTACCATCATAGAAACCTGCATTAAAGGCGTGGAGCATTCCGTCATTGGCGCCTGCATAAACCACATGCCTTCTGTTTAAATACTGCGCCTTAAATGCAGCATATGTTGTATCATTGTATATAATGTCATAATTTTCTGAAAGTTTTGTTACAGCAGTAGGCGTTGAATAAACGACATCGCCGAGCTTCCATACGCAAGGAGGATTTAAACATCCTGATAAGGTTCTTGTTCTGTAGTTATATGTTGTGCCTGCTACAACAGGCGAGTCTTCTCCCCTGATATAACGTATTATAGCCTCTGCTTCATTATCAGTAGATGCCCTTAAATATGGTCTGAGCGCTGTCCTGTTTGCTGTTGTGAAATCAATTGTAGCGCAAGGAGTTGAGGTGGTACAGGTATCCTGTATTGAGGTTTTAACTATCCTGTTAGTTGGAATGTTATTCGGGCTTTTGTCCCACAGAACTTTACCTGCCTCCCATATGGGCAGAACATCACTAAGAGTCGCTATATCATAAAGAGTGTCCAGAGTGCCATCGCCATTAGTATCATTGTATCTATAGACATCGGTAGTTTGAGTGGTAGTATTATAAGACATTTGTAATATACGATCACCTGTATAACTGAGGGTGGCATCAGCAACTGAGTCTTCCCTGATATTGCCGTATTTGTCAATAAAAAGTCCCTGAACATAACCAAGCCATGTGATGGTCGTGGAGCCGGATGCCTTTTTAGGAATAAAATATGCCTGATATATCGCTCCTTCACCTTCTCCTGTTGTTGCAAGGACTGACGCAGATGTGCCAGAGGATTCTCTTTTTAAAATATCTGATATTATAGTGCTCATAGCATTTTCAAAATCTACTCCTTTTTCTGCCGTATAATAATTATCAGGAATGCCGTCTGCAGTTTGCGCGCCTGTGCTGTTATTCTGCACATCCCATTCATCAGTGCCTGAGTCAAATTGGCTGTTTGCCGGACTGCTTTTTTCTTCAAATCCACCGTATTTTGCAGCAAGAAAGAGTTGGTTCATGCTCCTGTTGTCACCTGCATCAAGAAAGTCCCCGTCTCCATTCATATCTCCGGGAATTTGATAGCCGCCGGGTGATGCCCTGAAGGCAATGGCATATGTTTTTATAGTCTGACTGTTTGTGCATGCCGCGCCTCCGCAATTGCCTGTTCTGAGGTCTTGCGTATGGGCATAATATGCAAGTCCGGCTATGTTGAATGTCCCTTCTGCCGTGGGTTCTGATGGACATATTCCTACTGCGTTACCAAGACTGTTTATTAATTGTGAGCTACAAGTGGTGGCATTTGTACAATCGGTTCCTGAAGCAGTGCAGGTGGTAGCTCCAACTGACTGTGAAGTTCCATTTATGCTTTCTAAGCTTCCAACGCTGTCAGTCCAGTTATATGTGTTAATACCTGAGTCATTAGGAGTTACACCTGTTGAAAATGCAGAAGAGGGAAGCTCATCATGGTCCTTACTTGGATATTCGTCATTGACTATGATTATGTAGTTTTTCTGGCAGTAGCTTTGTATAGGGTCAGTCCACATCCTGCTTGCACTCTGATTGCAATACATCGGAAAACTATCATCTGTAGCTGCGCCGCTCCCGCATCTGTAAGTAGTTGTTGGAGCAAGCGCCTTAAAATACCTGATTGCCTCATAATACATCTCTGCAATCGGGTCCCATCCTTTCTGGTTGAAGGAATTGATATATCTTATAATACTTTCTGCTACGCCGGAATTGATTGTGCCATTGGGATTTATTTCATTGACTACATCCTGAACATTTCTCCTGAGAATTCCTCCCTTATCATTATGACCGTTCACAGAATAGGTCATCAGTCCAAATCTTATCTGGTCAGCGTACCTGACAATCAGACCTGCCGGTTTATAAGTTGTTACCCCGACACTTTGATATGTCTTGCAGTTGTCTTCAAGACCTACGGTGCTGTTGCATACCTCAACCTCAACAGTATATGTGTTTGTTGGTGAAGTTCCAGTCCATGTAGGGTCATTCCCAACCTTTGTGAGGAGGGATGTGGTTGAATTCCTAAAAGTTCTTCCACTTGCATTATATGTAAATGGGGTGAAGGATGCTATATCAATGCCTAAATAAACTTTGTTCCATGAATGCGCTGAATCATAGATATTGGCGCGTTTCAGAGTGGTTTTGGTTGCTGAATCCATTACCCTCTGACCGCCTGTTAAAGCCTTTCTGACAAAATCACCATGAGCCATAGCAAGCCAGTTCAGAAAATTGCCGCTCCATCTGCTGCTTGTGCACTGATGACTTGAAGCAGTAGCAGCCGGGACAAAGGTGCTGCTTGAGTAGTTATAGCATTTATCAGGGTCAAAATAGCCGTAATATTCTATGGTGTTTTTATATGTGGTATCAGCAGAGCCATCACCGTCAATATCAATAGTGTCATTGTACCCTTTATAGAAATTTGTGTGGTCATTGCTGAAGAGAATCATAACATTTGCTTTATTGGAAGAACCCACAACAAAAGGCGGATATGCAGTATAGTCTGAAAGAACAGGATTGGTTGCCGGCGCCCAGGAGTCTTTTGCAGTGAAAAAGATTCCTCCAAGAAAAAGCATCATGATAATAGACTTTATGACTTTATTTTTTTTCATTTTTTCACCTCAACTTGTAAGCCGCATTACGCGGATTTCTATGATAATATCTTTTTTTAGCTTAAACTCAATTTCATCAACTGTGCGGAGATATTGCATATCAGAGCCCAGGGACTCATCATTAATCCCGGTTATTATTACATCAGAGCTGACATTATAGCGGACACCGTCAACTTTTATAAAATCTTTCCCAATTGCTGTTATGCGCCCTTTTTCCCAGTCCTTATCGTCGGGCTTTTCCTCGGAAAACACAGGCAGCACAGTTGCCATTAAAAATGTACAAAGTATGATAAGCCCCAATATTTTTCTTTTGTCCATAATCTTACTCCTCCTTATCGTAAAACGTATCTGTACAGTGCCCCTACTCCTGCTACAGAACCAACGGGTCCGGCACTATTTGAGTTAACCCTGTAATACTTATCAACACAAACACTACCACTACCTTCACCGCCAGTAGCAAATTTCATTCCACAACCCGGCGGTTGGTCCTCATAAAGAAGATCTATATCAATACTTATAGTTGTAGTTCCAGCTAAATCTAAATATTGAATATCATTAATATCAGCATCCTGAGCAGGGTCATCAGAAAAATTATCCATGATAATACCAGCGTATACAGAACTTGTTGCGGTTCCAAAATTTATATCATCCCATGTAGTTTTAATAATTGGAACGCTTACTGACACGCCGCCATCAGCATGGGAAAAATTTACCTCGCTTAATCTTTGATTGCCAGTAATCATTACTTTAGTTGTAGATGTTGATAGAGCTGTTATCCCTACAACAGTTGCAACAAGCAGTAAAAGAAGGCTTACGATAAGGACCATGCCTTTTTCAGACTCCAGACTCCAGACTCCAGACTCCAGACTATTTTTTTGTTGTCTGTTGTCTATTGTCTGTAGTCTGTAGTCTGTCGTCTGTGGTCTATCTTTTCTCATATTTACCTCTCCACGAGTCATAGACTAATTTCTTAAAGCTACTTCCATTGACCATATCCTTCTTCTGAAACGGTCAGTGTCAGCCGTAGTTCTATTCTCAAGGATAATGCCTGCAGCAAAATATGGTTTAGTGGACGGTGCAAGGGTTTGGTCCTCTCCTGCAGTCCGGGCTAAAACACTTGTCCTTATATTTATTACTTCATCCGTGGATAGAGGAGTATTTCTGTATGTGTCTATTGAACCATCATCATTTATATCAACACCATAAGCAAATTGAAGGTCATCAATATTATTAGTAAGGGTATCAGTATCAGAGGATGTAACTCTCTGTAAATCACTTCCACTAATCTGATAGGTAACATCTTCTACTAAATACACAGGTCTGCCGTTTGGAATATCAACCAATATATCTCTGTCAAGGATAAGAGGCTGGGCGTCGGAACAAGTATTATTCACAATTGTACAACCCGCTATTGGATTTATTGCAGCAAAAAAAATCCCATCAATAGATAAATTTCTTCTATCTATTAAATCAAACTCAGTTGAACCTGTATAATTTATCATTATCTGATTAGGCGTATTAGGTACAAAGTTTTGGAATGTTGCTATTTGTCTGAAGCCGCCAAGGAGAGTAATGGTGTCTCTGTTTATTACTCCTCCATCTCCAGGAGTAACCACTCCTGTAAAAGTATTTACAACAGGATTTTCATCAGCAGGATAGCCGAAGCCCGCAGTCCTTATATCATTTACAAGCATATCAAAACCAATTTTTGAGGATACCTCTGTTTCAGCTACCTGGTCCTGCGTTGTGAATGAACGCTGCTGGACAATAAAAGATGTGTAAACCGCTGCCATAGCGAGCACAGTTATTGTTATTGCAATCATAAGCTCAACAAGAGTGAAGCCACCCCTCCCCCTTGCCCCCTCCCCTTGAGGGAGGGGGGTGGGGGAGGGGGAATTGCAAATTGCAGATTGCAAATTGCAGATTTTAAAGTTTTTTAATTTTAAATTTACAATTTTAAATTTACAATTTCTCATGACCTTACCTTTACTCCTGTTATTGTGATTGAACGGGTTGTGGCCGCAGCGCCTTTTTCTGTCCAGCTTACTGTGACCACAATTTCCTTCATATTAGCAGCAGGAAAAACAGCAGGAGCAACAGCAGGACCGTCTGTTACTCTCCATGTTCTTGTGTAAATTAAAGTGCCCACTGTTAGTCCTCGTTCATCTATTATATTTGCATTTCCTACGCCTACTGCCAGACCATCTGCTACATCAGTATTATCAGGGTGATTACCCCCAAGTAAGGCATTATCTGTAGTTGAACTTGTATATTGCAATGTTCTGAGTTGTTCAAGCATATCCTGACCAAGCTCTGTTGCAACTGACATTTCTCTGCTAAAGGTATTGCCGCTGATAGATGTCACCTGCATCAGGGCAACACCTAAGAGTCCAATAGCAAGGATAGTTAAGGCTATCAAGACCTCAATAAGAGTAAAACCCTTTGAACTCTTACTAATGAACTCATTAGTAAGGCAACATGAGTTGTC
>MHYJ01000092.1:8117-8561 GCA_001828445.1 Planctomycetes bacterium RBG_16_43_13 | reverse complement strand
GCAGATGCAGGAGCTCTAACACCAGCAATCTCTACAAAGCAGATTGAGCTGGCTGTTGTTGAAGAAGATAAACATGTAACAATCTATGTACGCATTGGCAATAGTTCAACTAGTTGGGGCTATGAGATACCAGATAAATGTGGTGCTTCAGTCCGTTTCATTCCAGAATATAAGACAATAAATGTTGATGATGAAACTACAATCTATGAACACACCTTCTGGAAAGAAGGTAAAGATACTGGAGAGGAAAAGCCATTCAAATCATTCAAGATTATTACCAAATAGATGAGAGAACTACCTATTTATCAGTTTATTTTTCCTCACCACCTCCGCCGACTGCTGTTTTTTGAAATTATGGAGTTTAGCTCTTACTTTCTTATCCGTCAGGGCAACTATTTCTGCGGAGAGGATAGCGGCATTTTTCGCACCTGCACTGCCAACCGC
>MHYJ01000092.1:7848-8102 GCA_001828445.1 Planctomycetes bacterium RBG_16_43_13 | reverse complement strand
CACGCCACTTGGCATCTGCATTATGGAGAGTAAACTGTCGATGCCATTAAATGCCTTCGTCATCATAGGGACGCCTATCACAGGTAGGATTGTCATAGATGCAATTACTCCGGGCAGATGTGCGGCACCACCCGCAGCGGCTATTATCACCTTGAAGTCCTTTTTAGCTAATGCCTTCACATACTTCCTAAGTGGTTCAGGCGAGCGGTGGGCAGATAGAATTTTCACCTCGTAGCCAACGCCAAACTTATCCA
>MHYJ01000092.1:7182-7703 GCA_001828445.1 Planctomycetes bacterium RBG_16_43_13 | reverse complement strand
GGGAGAGGCGTCTGGCAATGATATTCTATACCGGGGGGAAGAAGTTGAAGGTAATTCTTCAGATAACATTAATCATTTCTATAGCTATCGATATTGGCTGTGAGCCAGTCATTAGGGACACAAAAATTGAGGCGGCAAAAGTAGATAACGAATTAAAGCCACATTGGAAACCATATACGAAGTCAACCCCTTGGACTGATTTGAGGCAACACACAAACTTTATACAACCAGCCAATGCACTCTATCCCGACGGAACTGCCGATGGGAAATATATCGTCTATGCCTCCACACAGACGACTAAAACACCAGAGATATTTATCCGTTCAGTGGAGGATACCGCACCTACACAATTGACGTTTAGTGATGCAAATAATCTGTATCCGCGTATCTCGCCCAACGGTAGTATGATTGCCTTCGCCTCTGATGTAGAGGGGGACTATAACCTCTACGTAATTAGGCGGGATAATCCAACCGGCGTTATGCAGGTAACATTTAGCCAGAATAATGACATAGCACCGTCC
>MHYJ01000092.1:2545-7074 GCA_001828445.1 Planctomycetes bacterium RBG_16_43_13 | reverse complement strand
TATATCCTCATTGGAACAGTCACAAAGATGCAGACAAACATTCTATTGTATTTCAGTTGCCAAAGAGAGATGAGAAGGGCGGCTCAATGATAATGGTGGTGAGACCCGATGGAACAGAACTTGTAGAGGTAGTAGTTGATAATAATTTATATTTGGCTAATCCTATGCCGAGGTGGTCACCGGATGGGAAGTGGATAGTTTTTTCTGCGGCTCAAAGCAATAATAAACAATCAGAAAACCTATACCTTATCAGACCAAATGGGACCGACTTACTGAGATTAACAGATGAAGTAGGCAATCAAAAACAGCCCAGCTGGTGTGGAAGCAGAATTCTTTTTGTTGCTAATAAAAATAATGTGAATAACATATACAGTATAAAGCCCTTCCCGTTAGGATTATTGGAGGAGTAGAGATAGTGCGAAAAACGCTATTCCTGTTACTTGCCGTCACTTTATTTCTTTCATCCTGTGCTGAACTCGGCTCTGTAAAATATAGAAGATATCCGCAAAATCCTTTCAACGATATAAAGACGATAGCTATCCTCCCTTTTCTTAACGATACTTTAGAAAATATAGACACGAAAAACTTCGCTAACATATTTGCAAGCGAGTTAGTCAAGTTTGAGGGGTTTGAGGTGATTAGACCAGTAAAGGTTCTATCAGCATTGCAATCATGCAAAGCACCCATTAACACCATCGAGGATTTAGTAGAGTTTGGTAAATTTCTGAAGGCAGATGCACTGATAGCCGCATCTATCACCGACTACGACCAATACCCACCGCCCAAATTAGCCATCTCCGTCCAGATGTTCAGAATTAAGGAAAACAAACTCTCCAATGATGATATAAATAAGATAATCCAGTCCGCAAGCTGGAAGCCGTTTCGCATTACTGACAAAGAGGCAGGAAACGTAATAGCCGCTATCGAGCGTGTCTATGACAGCCACAAAGATAGCGTCCGCTCAGAACTACAGTCATACGCAAAGGCACACTATGAAGAGGACTACGCATTCAAAGACGGCACCCTATTTATGTATGACTCCAGTAGATATCAGCAATTTGTCTCAAGCCAAATCCTTCTTGAGATAATGTCAATGGTTAAAGATGAAGACAATAAGTAGTATGGCAAATGAACCAAAAGAACGTAGGATTAATAGAAGATTTCCTCCAGCACATCAAGTATAACAGAAATCTCTCACCAGAGACATTTCGCGCCTATAAATCCGACCTCTCCAAGTTTTTGACACAGTGCGTCAATGGAAAATCTATATCCACTATGGATGTCCCCACCTTTAGAAGATACATCGCACAACTCAGAGAAGGCGGCTTAAATAAGACATCAATCGCCAGAACGCTCGCCTGTCTCAGGACATTCTACACATATTTATGCAAGCAAGAAATTATGGAATATAACCCGGTCAAGCTTATAAGGACACCAAAGCTCGACAAACGGCTTCCCTCATTCCTCGAAATTGACGAGATAGAAAAACTTTTGGCGGCGCCAGATGTAAAGATATTCCAAGGAGTCAGGGACAGGGCTATACTCGAAACTATGTATAGTAGCGGACTGCGTATAAGTGAACTCTCACAATTGAGTATGAAGGATATAACCCTCTCAGGCGGCGTCGCACACATAAAGGGTAAGGGGCGAAAAGAGCGAATAGCACCTATTGGTAGCTACGCAGTAAATGCAATCAAGGACTATCTCCCTGCAAGAAGTAAACTTCTCCAGAAATTGAAGCGGAACACAGATTCGGTGTTTATCAACAAGAATGGCGGGCGATTAGGAGTTAGAAACATCAGGCGACTGCTCACAAAATACGTCCGCATTGCAGGTATAACAAAGAAGGTCTCACCGCACACCTTGAGGCATTCGTTTGCGACCCATCTGCTAAATAGGGGGGCGGACTTACGCTCTGTCCAAGAACTATTAGGGCATTCAAATATCGCCACAACGCAGATCTATACACACGTAACAACACACCGGCTGAAAGAGGTCTATGACAAGGCACACCCGAGAGCAAGATAGCTTACCTCAATTCTGCATCTCCAGATACCTCAACATCGTCCGCACCATTACACCTGTTCCACCAGCCAGCTTATATGGTTGATATGGCTTCTCCTCTGCAACAAAGCAAGGTCCCGCAATATCAATATGTGCCCAGGGTATCTTGCTATCTACAAACTCCCTCAAAAAAAGGGCAGCGGTTATTGCACCTCCCCAGCGCTGACCTGCATTTTTCACATCCGCTACTTCGCTCTTTATCATCTCAAAATAGTCATCAGGAAGTGGCATTTGCCAGATTGGCTCGCCAGAGAACTTACTCGCCTCAACTACTTTATTTGTTAATCTATCGCTTTTACTGAAGATACCTGCAATATCAGGACCTAATGCAACGACGCAGGCGCCAGTAAGCGTCGCCATATCTATTATCTCGTCTGGTTCCAATTTAGAGGCATAAGATAAAGCATCCGCCAGCGTAAGCCGTCCCTCAGCGTCCGTATTTATTATCTCCATCGTCTTGCCATTCATCGCCTTAAGAATATCTCCCGTCTTATAGGCACGCCCGCCAGGCATATTTTCTGCCGCCGCAAATATACCGTGAACATTAACCTTAGGTTTTAATTCAGCGAGGACGCTAAACATACCGAGAACTGCAGCAGCGCCAGACATATCGTCCTTCATAGTGAGCATACCCTCGCCTGTTTTTATACAGAGACCGCCGCTATCGAATGTTATTGCCTTACCTATTATAGCTACTGTCTTTTTTGCACCAGGTGATTTATATGTCAGATGAACAAAGCGAGGTGGCTCAGCACTGCCTATAGAAACGCCGAGCAGTCCACCCATTCCCATCTTCTTAATCTGCCCCTCATCGAATATCTTTATAGAGATACCTCTTTTCGATATGGACTTGGCGACCTCTGCTAACTTTCGAGGTGTCATAACACTTGCCGGCTCATTTACTAAATCCCGAGCAAAGCAAGTCGCTCTCGAATATAGCTCGCCCTTTGAGACGCCTGTCCTAATCTTGCCTTCCTCAGCAGGCGTCAGGGCAACTATACCCACCGATTCTAAGTATATATTCTTATGATTATTGCCGTTTGTTTTATACTTATTGAAACGGTATGATGCTAATACAATACCCTCCACAGCCGCTTGCGCTAAACCCGAAAGCATTATGGGCTCATTGGCATCTGGTAAAAGCACGATAGCACTTTTATACTTTATACCCTTTAGCTTGCTAACAGCATTCGCAACAGCGCGTCTCTGTCGCTCAATGCCAAAATCGTCTCTCTTACCAAGCCCGACAATTACTAACTCACCGCTAAAAAGCTGGGAATCCAGATGTGTCTTCACATAATCCTGCTCTTTACCAGAGAACCCTTCTTTGCTATGTCTATCCAATACTTTTGCAAGCTGGGTTTCCAATTCCTGCCATTTGCCGCTCGCTATACGCTTTTCGCCTTCAAATACAAATACTATCAATACATCATTACCCTTAACTCCACTTTTACTGATTACCTGAAATTTCACCTCTGTTCCCTCCTTTCATCTGTAGTAACAATCACAGTAATAAATAAATTCTAAAACGATTTCTTTTTCACCTCATCAAGTGCCTTCCCTATGTTTGATAGCCCTACTTGTAATGTTTCAGTATTACAGCCAAATGATATTCTTATAAACCCTCTTGCCCAGAAGAAATTGCCCGGGACAATGAGGGTATTATATTTCTGCATCAGAAGGTCTGCAATCCTCACATCATCAACACCTGAGGGAATCCTTATAAAGCAGGTTGTCCCACCCTCTGGCTCAACCCACTCTACGTCATCCCTACCATTTATCCAACCTAAAATTACCTTTATATTTCTGCTAACTACATCCTTATAACGACTTAGTATTGAATCGGCATTTTGTAATGCCTTTAATGCAATCATCTGACTTGGATATGATACACTACCCCCGGTTATATATAAGTAAGCGGTATTCAGACGTTTTATTATACCCTCGTCCGCCGCTATCCAACCTATCTTTATCTGCGGTAATCCGAATATTTTTGTCATACTGTTTATACTAATCATATTTTGACCAAGCGTAACGGCTGGCTTTAATTGCGGATTAAGCACACCATCTAAATACACCTCATCAGAAATAACCATCGTCTTATAATCCCTTGCTATCTGACCTATAGTAGAGAGTTTCTCTGGACTTGTGCTTACACCGCTGGGATTATGAACATTCGTTACTATTATCGCCTTTGCGTTTCTACTTATTTTCCTTTCCAGTTCCTCTAAGTCAAGTTGGAATCCCTTATCAAATCGCCTCTCTATGATTTTCACAGTCGAGGTAAAATGTAAAACCGTCTTATAAAGTGGCTCATAGTTAGGCGCCTCCAATATCACATCATCTCTACTCTCTAACAAAACACTGCAAAGCAGAAATAGCGACATAGTAGCACCAGTAGTAATGAGTATATTCTGTTCGTCCACGCCATACATCTTTGCTATCTTTGACTTAAGGACCTCACT
>MHYJ01000092.1:0-2433 GCA_001828445.1 Planctomycetes bacterium RBG_16_43_13 | reverse complement strand
TGACGAGCCCAATCTATGTAATGAAGTTTCTTAAATTGCATATATCACTCTGCTTGCGAAAACGACTTTATGATGAGACAGGGTTTCTGAAAATATTCTAAATTATTCAGATAAATGGAGAGCATTCCTCCTGCCCTAACTCTTTTTCCTACATATTTAAACCAATCATCGCCTCTCTTATAAGTATCAAAATTCGGTATATATATAACCAAGCCACTATCCATTTTCAAGACGCCGTTAGTACCGCCTATGTGGTCGAAAATACCCTCTATAACAACTTCCTCGCCATTATATCTTTCTATATCATCATACGTCTTTATATCGGTTAGGAATATGGATGGCGGGGTACTATTATCCTTTACTGTTAGCGTACCACCTTCTTCGCCACCACAGCCGATTAACATAATAACAATCAGCAATACGTATCTATTCATATTAACTTTAGCTAATAAACTAATCCAAGAACGTTGAATACTGTGCATCTTATTCCATATTTTCAACGACGTCAATGAAAAGCGTTGTAAAAATACGTATTATATTTTATACTACTGTTACCAAATGAATTCAGACATTATACTTAAAGCAGTCGATAAAAATAGGGAATGGGCTATATCTAAGCTTAATGAATATCTAAAAATCCCATCCGTCTCTGCCCAGAACAGTGGTATAAAGGAATCAGTAGCATTCCTTCAAAGGACTTTCACCGAAATAGGATTAGATGTAAAAATCTGCGAGGCAGGAGGTAGCCCTGTAGTATTTGCCAGCAAAAATGTCGGCGGCAATAAGACGATTCTTTTCTATAACCACTACGACGTCCAGCCACCTGAACCGCTCGACGAGTGGCTCTCTCCACCATTCGAGCCAACTATAAGAGATGGAAAGATATTTGCAAGAGGTGTATCTGATAACAAGGCAAACTTAATAACACGAATCGCCGCTGTTAAGACGTTCAAGGACGTTAATACTAACCCGTCTGTAAATATAAAGTTCGTTGTGGAAGGGGAGGAGGAGGTAGGAAGCGAACACCTGCCTAATTTTACAATGCAGTATAGGAATTTACTTGATACAGACCTCTGCATCTGGGAAAGCGCTTCTAAAGACGAAGTGGGCAGGCCTCAGATTATCTTGGGCTGTAAGGGAATGGTTCACGGTGAACTCGTTGCAAAGGGCGCAAATACTGACTTGCACTCCTCACGTGCAGTCATAATACCAAACCCCGCTTGGCGTGTCGTCTGGGCTTTAGCAACTATAAAAGACAAGAACGAAAATATTCTAATCAAGGGGTTCTATGACGATGCCGTAATACCAGATGAGAATGAGAAAAAATTGCTGGAGGAAATTCCGTTCGAGGAAGATAAGCTCCGCAAAAATTTAGGTCTAAGTAGTTTCGTAAATAACTTGTCGGGTTTTGACCTAAAGCATAGATTCTTCTACTCGCCGACATTTACCATAAACGGCTTCACCGGCGGCTATCAAGGTAAAGGCAGTAAGACAGTTCTGCCAAAAATAGCAACCGCAAAATTTGATATTCGACTCGTCCCCAATATGCAACCCGACGATATAGTCAAAAAGCTGCGCAAACATCTTGACGAAAACGGTTTCGCCGATATTGAGATTGCAGACGTGAAGGGCTATCCGCCTGCGAGGACGCCTTACAACAATCCCTATGTCAGAATTATAGCTGAAACAGGCAAAGAAGTATGGCAGAAGGAAATGGTAGTTTATCCTTCCACGCCTGCGTCAGGACCTATGTATTTATTCAGCAAGATAGCTCCCTGCATCGGCTTGGGCGTAGGACACGCACAATCAAATTCCCACGCACCAAATGAGTCGGTCTATATAGAGGATTTTTATATCGGTACTAAACATATAGCAAATATTTTAGCAAAAATGGGAGGTTAGTATGAAAAATGCTGAATTTTTAGTTTTATTGGTGGCGGGAACGCTATTGCTTTCATCTGGATGCGGGACGACGCAGGTAGAGAATTCTAAATCCGAACTCTCAACTCACAACTCTGAACTCGAAACTTGTATCCAGCTGCTGATAAAACAATTAGGAGATAATAATCAAAAGGTGCGGGAGCAGGCAACGAACGAACTCATCCTAATCGGCAAAGCGGCAGAGCCATATCTCGAGGAAACCCTAAAAGCTATAAGAGGTAAAGATGCAGAAGCAGAAATACGCATCAGTCAGATACTAAAAGCGATGTCTATTTACGAACGGGTAACATTCTCAGATTATTTACTAAAGGAATTTCCCAGCATCTATGAAGAATTGGCACTTGGCGATGCCAAGAAGAGATTTGCGATACTTCAGAAGATAACTGAAATGGATGGGAATAATAAGCCCTTACACAAACTAACCGAAGATGATATAGCTGGTGTTATGGGAGAAGTGCTATTAGATGGAGGAAGGGGATGGCTATCTCCAGA
>MHYJ01000091.1:7888-8099 GCA_001828445.1 Planctomycetes bacterium RBG_16_43_13 | reverse complement strand
GGTCTGTCAAAAAGCTTATCTCTTTTCTACCAGAATGTGGTAAATACGGCTGTAAGATTGACTACATAAATATAGGCGGTGGATTTGGTATATTCTATAAGGATAAATTAGCAAAAACCGCTAAGGAGATAGCAGATGCCTTGCTTCCGATAATCGTAGAGACCGGGTGTAAACTCCTACTCGAGCCAGGCAGATTTATAGTGGGGAATGC
>MHYJ01000091.1:2582-7799 GCA_001828445.1 Planctomycetes bacterium RBG_16_43_13 | reverse complement strand
TCCTATATTATATAATGCTTATCATAAGATTTGGGCTATAAATACAGATGAGACATATAATGGGGAGCCGCCTGATGGAGATAGATGGGATGGCAAGACCACGCTTGCCGACGTGGTTGGCCCTATATGTGAGAGCGGGGACTTTTTTGCGAGGGAACGTAAGATGCCGTTTGTAAAAAGAGGAGATACTTTAGCACTATTTAGCGCAGGGGCATATGGATACGTTATGAGTTCTAATTATAATTCGCATCCGCGACCTTGCGAGATTATGGTTTCTGGTAATGATGTAGAGCTTGTAACAGAGAGAGAGAACTATAATGATTTAATAGATAAAGAGAAAATGGTAGATTTTGATGTGTGATTAAGAAAGGAGTGTCTATTATGGTTAAGTTGAAGAGATTTATACCTGTACTTGGTGTCCTTCTTTTACTCGTATCTCTATCTAACAGCGTGGTAGTACCTCAAGATGAGGGGTTTGAGGATGAGATAAGAAAACTCCTCGAAGATGGAATGGATGCTTATAAACGGGGTAAGTATGAAGATGCTTACACCAAGCTCGAGACGGCTCTACAGAGGCATCCTAATTCAACATTAATATATGCTTTTATACAGAGGGTAGGACACGACTTAATAGCCAGTATGCTTAATGCAGAGGATGAAAAACTAAGAAACACAGGTAAGCGGCTTATTGAATTAGGAAAAGCCGCTGTGCCGGGAGAATGGCGAAAAGAACTTATTAAGAGGATGGATGAATTTATCACAGGGTTAAAAAGTGATAAGCAGGCAGAGGTATTTAAGGCAACGTATTATTTAGTTAATGCAGGTCCCTGGGCTGTTAAGTATTTACTACCGGCACTTGGTGAAAAGAAGGAAGAAATATTTAGAACGCGTGTAGTAGATGTCCTTGTCCGTATGAATGTGGATGCTACGAATGCACTAATAGAGGCACTCGACAGTCCAAATGACTTTATGCGTCAGAATGCCTCTATAGTTCTTGGGCATATAAAGGACGAGCGGGCAATACCTGCATTGAAAAAGTTATGGGAAGACCCTAATGAAAAAGTAGAAGTTAAGAAGTATGCCAATGAGTCACTGTATAAAATCACGAAAAAGACCGTAGATGAGCTTAGGTCTGCTAAAGAGGAGTATTTCTATCTTGCGGAGAAGTATTACTATGGTATGTCATCTGTAATTCCCACATTCCAACACGAGTATATAATCTGGAAATGGGATAGGGAGAACGACAAGTTGACACAGCGCGAGGTGCCTCCTTTTGCTTATAACGACCAGATGGCGGAAGAGGCATGCTATGATGCCCTTGAACTTGACCCAAACTATGAACGTGTGTGGTCTCTCCTCGTATCTATATTTCTGAACCAATACATAGAGGGAAGGATAGCTATAGAGACCGCTGAACGTTCTACTATGGTAGGCGATACGGATGCGTCTGCATTGGCGGGTCTAAAGAAACGGCTTGCTGGTATAGAGCGATTGAATGTGCAGGCAAATATGGCTGGGAAAAAGTATATCTATCAGGCACTTACAAGGGCTATGGAGGATGGTAATGCTATATTAGCTAAGGCGTGCCTGAATGTTATTAAAGAGATGGGCAAAGAGATTGAAATTCCGCTTTATGACGAACCGGAGAGGAACGAAGATTGGCTGGGAAGGAAGTATTTCGGTTATCCTCTTATTAAGTCGCTTACGAATGATGATAAGCGCGTCCGCTACGCCGCCGTAGAAACTATGGTTTACCTAAACCCGCAACACAAGCATCTTGGTATGGAGCTTGTCCTCCCAAGCGTGATTGATGCACTCGGTGAACAGGCAGTTAGAGTTGCCCTTGTAATATATGATGTAAAGGATGATGAAGATAGGAACTTCATAAACCAACTTAGAAAATCGCTCATAAGTGTAAACGTCTTTCCAGTCATATCAAGAAGCGGTGGGGAGGGTATAATCCGTGCTAAGTCATATCCATCTGTAGATGTGATAATGCTTCAGTCCAAGATTTCTAACCAGGTCTACTTCGCAGAAGAGGCGACGCGTCAGCCAGTGATTGAGACAATATTCGATACTCTTAAGGCGGATGTCCGCACTAAAAATATCCCCATATATCTCATCTGCAAAAATGATTTAGACCGAGATTCAGTAAAGAAAATCTATACAGATAAGGTTGACACCTATATGCTTACGACTTACAACAAGCTCGACCTAAATGCCGCATTCGAGAAGACATTTAATACTCCAGAGGCACAGAAGGACGCTAAGGGCAGGGCGAATGAAATCTCGGCTCAAGCGGCAAACGCCATCGCATATATAAGGCCTACCGATACAATCTATTCGTATCGCAATCTCATAGAGCCGCTTATAAAGACACTCGACCCACAGGTGTTGAGGATAGACGAAATTCGTCTCCCCTGTATAAAGGCACTCGGCACCTTCGGTGATGTTAGGGCTTTAGATGTCCTTGCGCGGCTCTTAGATGACAATTCTACTAATAAGAAAGAAATCCGTCTCGCCTGTGCGAATTCTATAAGTAAGATTCTCCGCGCTACAGATATGGTGCCGCCAGTAGAGTTATTTGACATCCTAAAGAAACAGCTCTCCGACGGTGACTATGAAATTGAGATAGCTGTTGGTGAGGCACTCGGAAACGCTAAACTTACAAACGAACAGCGGCGAGAACTTGAGAAATTCAAACGTATTAAGAGGGAAGTAGAGGAGTAAAGACGGGGTTACTGCTTAATGTGCCTTCACCAGCAGGTTCGCTATATTAACTGCGTCGTCTTTGCTCTTGAGAACGTATAGGCAGGCACCGTAAGGGCATCTCGTTATGATGACCGAATAGCCCATATATTCGTAGTAGTAAAACCTCCTATTGCCAATGTCAATGGTCTCCTCGCTCGCAAGCTCAATGCTGTTATCGTATGTAAACGAGACGTGGGAAATGGTCTTATTATTTTCTCTGTCTATCTCGACAGTCCAGCAAAACTCCTTGCCATTCAGCAGTTTACACACCGTTCCTTTATAGGTTTTGTAATTTCCCACCGTATGGACACAAACATCAAACGGCACGGTATTTCTATAATAATTATAGAGTTCGGTTGTCGGGTTTTCTGAAGTAGAGACGTCAACTACATCTTTTACGATGCTGTCGTTCATTTTCATCTGATGGTCAACCGCCGCCTTCGCAATCTCTACCCCCGTTAATTGGGTTTTTCTATGACCAAATATGACAAGGATAAACAGGGCGGTAACTACTATCAGCATACCAGCCGCCATCGATGCTATTGCTTTCTCGGTTAGGAGGTTACTATACCACTTAGGCGTATCTATCCTGATTAACCTTTCCCTTATACGTTTGATTAGTTCTGGAGACGCCGTCTCGCGAGGGATGCTATCCTTTACTACGGTGGCTAACCTCTTCTCACCCTCGAATATTGAGGAGCAGGCAGAGCAGATATTCAGGTGTTCCAACACCTTCATATTTTGCTCGACGTCCAACTCGCTGTCGAGAAATAGATTTAACTGCCTTTTTGCTTCGTAGCACTTCATATATATTTAGTTCCTGTATCTTAAAATTCCTTCGCTCCTTGCGTAGTTTGAGAGTTCATTTTTCATAAACTCCCTTGCCCTGAATAATCTGGACATAACGGTTCCGAGCGGACAGCCGGTGATTTCTGCTATCTCTTTATAGGAGAACCCCTCAAATGTTGACAGTAAAAACACCATTCTATACTCTGGTGCTAACTTCTCAAGTGCCCTCTTCGGCTCATCTCCCAATTTTTCTTTCATTGCATCAATATCATCCAGAGAGAAATACGTTGTCTCTTTATCAGCATCTCCGCTGTCCATAGTTGTGAAGTCCAGCACCGCCGGCTCCCTTGACTTCCTCCTATACTGGTTTATATATGTATTCGTCATAATTGTAAACAGCCATGCCTTTATATTTGTTCCCTTCTCAAACTGGTGAAAATTCTTATACGCCTTCTCATACGTCTCCTGCACCAAATCCTCCGCAGTGCTTCTCTCTTTTGTCAGTTTTAGTGCCATATTATATAACGCATCCGCATAGCCCAAAACAATATCCTCAAACTCCTTTCGCTTGGCGGCTTTAGCCATATCAATTTTAGTAGTCATATTAGTAACAAACCCTTTTAACATTATATTCCTTATGGTAGAATAAAGCAATGGTTATGGTAAATGCTGAAGTATAAAAGGGGTAGGACAAGACGATGGAGTGGTTGATTATATTTATATTCTGGTGTATAGATACTCTCTATATAGGGTTACTTGATCATCTTATTCTCAAGAAAGCGAAGGAAGAACATCCACAGATGCATCCGTGGTTTGTGGCTGTTGCTTCTGCTCTTATGATAGAGCTTACAATTCTGATATCCGCATTCTTTTTCGGGTTACTGCCAGGTGCTTCTTATATTGGATACTATCTTGTCCTACTTATTGCATTTGTTATGTATGTTTATGCATTTCAAGGTATCTATCACCTTCCAAAGTGGAATGCATATTTCTTCGGTTCTATTGGTTTCGGGCTTCATCTACTCTTTAGTGGGGTTGTTCTCCCTACTATAGGGCTTTAATTTGTTCTTGATAAAGCAGGATTATTCACCGATAATCTTTGTAATGAAGAATATATATATATTTGTTCTTCTTCTTTCCGCTTGTTCCGGCTACACCCCTCAAAACTGGCAGTATAAGGTTCTCAATTCGGCGAAGGTGGAGGAACTCGAACGTGATGCGGAGATAGAACGTCTGATAAAGGAACTTGCTTCTACTGATGAGGTAAGGCGTAAGTCGGCATTCGATAAGTTGGTCTCCTTTGGCAGATACGCTCAGCCACATCTCCTCAGAACGGCGAGGGGTATCGGCGATAAGGAGTTCCTTGTCTCCGCCGTCAGGGTTTTATCCGCTATGGACGACCAGAGCATCTCTGACCAGTTCATTGAACTCGCTCGAAGTGCCCCGCTACCAGAGGTGCGATATGAGGCGGTGAATGCCATCGGTAAATTAAAGAATAGAACGACCGTTTCAGCACTTATATATATACTTGAGGGGGAAAAGGTTGATGTGGTTAAAGGTAAAATTATCTCTACACTCGGCGAACTAAAGGACGATAGGGCGGTAGAACCGATACTGAAATATCTTAACGCACCTTCGTCAACTATGCGTCAGAATGTCTTCTGGGCGCTCGGAGAG
>MHYJ01000091.1:283-2505 GCA_001828445.1 Planctomycetes bacterium RBG_16_43_13 | reverse complement strand
GGCGAAAATCGCCATTGCATTCGGCAAGATAAAGAGCAAGTATCCATTGAAGCTGCTCACGTCAGAGTTGCTGAATTCGTCCTCCCTTGCGGTGAGACAGTCCTGTGCGGAAGCACTTGGTAATATAGGTGATAAGGACGTCGTTCCGCACCTGATAAAGGCACTTCTTGACGAATCGCAGACAGTATTTGATGCCGTTCATTCTGCACTCGTAAAAATCACAGGTGAGGATTTCCACACCGCAGGTGATACCCCCAGTGAAACGCAGAAGCGGACTTATGAGAAGTGGATGAAGTGGCTTGTGGGACAGGGGAAAGTATATTGACTAAGTAAAGATTATAAATATTAAATGACACCTAATATAGAACTTGTCCGAGAACGCATAGCCAAAATTTCAATTGGTCCGTCAACACTAAGAAATCAAGGTGCAAAAGGAGTAATTCATATTGCACAAGAATTCTTATTTGACCTTGATTTGCGTAAGTTAAGTGATATTCGAAGTGACAAAAAGTTTAAAAGATGGTTAGAAAAAAAGACACGTTGTCTTATGGAAAGATTCCCAAGAGGTGCACGAAGGAACTGGGGCGCCGCCCGAAAAGCCCTTAATATTTTTTTAGAAGCGGCATTTTATAATCGGTTTTTAGCAAAGGAATACAAGCTTTATAAACTAGAAAGGTTTTTGGAAGTGCCATTAGATCGTTATGTAGTAAGAGAAGGATTAGAAAAAGAAGCAAAGTGTAAAAAATTGCCAAAGTGGACGGGAATTAAATGGTTAACGTCAAAAAATAGTAAAGTATATCAACAATATGCCAGCGAGCTAGCCAGCCGAAAAGGAATAGCTCGAATCTATTTAGATTTAGAATTCTGGCGTAGGTCAGCTATTAATTCTCTATAGCCATAATTATTTTAGGCATTATCTCTTTAATTCCTTTGGCAGTTCTCCTGCCTTAATGACATCATAGCAGAACGGCCGAAACGGCAGAACTGACACAAAATCATAAGTGATTGATTTATAGCTACTTATATGCTACCCTTTTAGCCAAAATGTGGCATTATAATTGCTCTAATAACAATATACTAATTCAGAAAGGAGCACACAAATGGGTAAAATAGTTGGTATTGACTTAGGGACTACAAACTCTGTTGTTGCGATTATGGAAGGCAAGGATGTTACTGTGATTACTAATCCAGCCGGCTCTCGCCTTACCCCCTCTATTGTTGCCTTTACTGATAAGGGCGAAAAGCTTGTTGGGCAGATAGCTCGGCGACAGTCCATCATAAATCCGCAGAATACGGTCTACTCGATAAAGCGTTTTATGGGAAGGCGCAAGAATGAGGTCTCAGAGGAGGAACGGCTCGTCCCATATAAAGTTACAGGCAGTGGCAATGACCCAGTTCGCGTCGATATTCGTGGCAAGGAATACACCCCGCAGGAAATCTCCGCTATGGTGCTTGCAGACCTGAAGGCGACCGCAGAGGCGTATTTGGGAGAGAAGATTACAGAGGCAGTCATAACCTGTCCCGCGTATTTCAATGACAGCCAGCGTCAGGCGACGAAGGAAGCGGGTGTGATAGCCGGCTTCGACGTGAAACGTATCATAAACGAACCAACGGCGGCGGCGCTCGCTTATGGGTTGGATAAAAAGACAAATGAGAAGATTGCAATCTATGACCTCGGCGGTGGGACATTCGATATCTCCATTCTCGAAGTGGATAAAGAGGTTGTGCAGGTGCTTTCGACCAACGGTAATACGCACCTTGGCGGCGATAATTTTGATGACATACTCGTAAACTATGTTGCGGATGACTTTAAAAAGACCAGTGGCGGTATAGACCTTCGCAAAGACCAGATGGCGTTACAACGTTTGAAGGAGGCGTGTGAAAAGGCGAAGTGCGAACTATCGCAGTCGGCAGAGACAGAGATAAACCTTCCGTTCGTAACTGCGGATGCCACTGGACCAAAGCACCTTACTATGAAAATTACCCGTGCTAAACTGGAGCAATTAATCAAAGATTTAGTGGAGTCGTCAATGAGGCCTGTCGAGCAGGCATTAGCAGATGCAAAATTGAAGCCGAAGGATATTGACGAGGTAGTTCTCGTAGGTGGTTCTACCCGTATCCCAATGGTGCAGAAGATGGTCAAGGATTATTTTGGCAAGGAGCCGAATCGCAGTGTCAATCCTGATGAGGTCGTGGCGGTTGGCGCCGCTGTTCAGGGTGCT
>MHYJ01000091.1:0-115 GCA_001828445.1 Planctomycetes bacterium RBG_16_43_13 | reverse complement strand
GCCGTAGATATTAATGTCCTTCAGGGAGAGCGCGAAATGGCGGCTGACAACCGCTCGCTTGGCAGATTTATACTTGACGGCATACCACCCGCCCCGCGAGGCATCCCTCAGATTG
>MHYJ01000090.1 GCA_001828445.1 Planctomycetes bacterium RBG_16_43_13 | reverse complement strand
TTACGCATCGAAACGCCCTCCTTGCCTTATACTATGGCAAGAAGGACGCTATAAGTCAATAATATTATGCTGCATAATTAATGACGCTGTGTATAACATTCCTTAAAACTATTTTCTTAATGATATCCAAACGGTCCTTTGCCGTAATCCCTACTACAACAAATGTTTCTTCCGACGCAGTCTCAAGCATCTTTTCAAAATTACTCGTAATTCTTATAATTTTCTCGTTAACCTTTGTTTCGATACCCGCAAAAAGAGAAGGATTTCTGGCAAAAACCAAGATTTCCTCAATCTGGGGCAAACTTAACAAAGATTTGAACAACCTGTTTTTACCATGATGCCCAAATCCTATTAAAATTGCCTTTGATATAGCCATTTTTACTTGCCTCATCTCACTATTTTAAGATTTCCCACTTGACTGCCGTTCCCTTCTGTACATCTTGATTAACTCTTCCACCAACCACCATATCAAAATATTTCGGCGGCAAACCAAGGCCCGGCCTAATTGCGCTCAGGTTTTCTTTTGTAAATATCTCTCTTGTCTTCATATCCTGAGCTACATAAAGAGAACAACGGTATTGTAAAGAAGGTTCTTCGTTTTCAGTAGGCCCATAACTAATTTCCCCCAACCTCCCTCAAAAAATTGAATTTCCAGGCCATGTCGAGAGAATCTTTAAATATTTTTCTTCAACGATCTCGTTGTTCTCCTTAAAAGCTGGAGCACATCCCGTGTAGTCTTGGTAAGTGACATAGTCCAAATGATCGCTTTTTCCGTCGAGAGTAATAGTCGTGATGTCGATGAATTCTTTTGCACCATCAAAGAATTCTTTTTGATAATCTGCGAGCTCCGATATAACCCCATGTCCTTTCTCATACCAGTGATGCGAACGTGCTGGCGAATGTGTGTAGTCAAACCCCACAAGATAGACATGATCGAACCCCAAATAAATTGCCAAGAGTATTGAACCATTTATTGACCCCTCAAAACTATTTATTCTTTTCGACAAGAAATTTGCGGGTAATCGAGCATCATACAATTTTTTAAATATATAAGTTATATTTTTACCAGACAACACAGGATAGTTGGACAAATTAATAAAGAATTCTTTATCGGGATTGTTTTTTATAACATCCCGATAGGCTTTTTGTATGTGATTTCTGATGATTCTTATTGGCGGTCTCGTTGTCCGACAGATCGGATAGAACCAATAAGGCTCCATCAAAAGCAAATACTTGACATGCAGGTAGGAAAACTGTTTGTGGAACGGCAATTGAGCACATGGCATCGCGATCTTGTCAGTGAATTTAGTCAGATCGAACCACTTGATAGAAATTCCATCGCCGAAGAGATAACAATGCTCTCCTCGATGCGCATCTTTGAAGCGATGTATTTTGGATAGTATCGGCCGCGCGATGTAAGGCACATATTTTTTCAACGCGTTTTTCATCATATCAACTCCCAGTCTAGCGCAGTCCCACGCTTCACATCCTGGTTCACGGTCTTGCCCAGCACCTGCTCCAAATACTTCGTCGGCAAGCCTAACCCAGGCCTAATCGCCCGCACATTCTCCCGCGTCAGTACATCGCCTGCTTTGAGGTCTTGTACCACATACAGTGAACGACGAAACTGAATGGACTTTTTCTCGGCCTCGGTTGGCCCGTAGCTCACTTTGCCCAGTGCCTGCCAGGCGCGTTCGGTTTCCACCACCAGTTGCGCCATCTCGGCGGGTTCCATGGAGAAGGTGCTGTCCACGCCGCCATCGGCGCGATTAAGGGTGAAATGCTTTTCTATGACGGTAGCTCCCAGTGCCACGCTGGCCAACGAAACGCCCACGCCTATGGTGTGATCGGACAGGCCCACTTCGCAGCCGAACAGTTCGCGCATATGCGGAATAGTTAGGATATCTGTATTCTCTGGAGTCGCGGGATAAGTGCTGGTGCATTTAAGTAGAACAATGTCCTTGCAACCGGCTTCCCTCGCAGCTCTGACAGTTTCATCCAGTTCTGCCACAGTTGCCATACCGGTAGAGATGATCGTTGGTTTGCCTGTCGACGCCACTTTACGAATAAGAGGGATATCGGTATTTTCAAAGGAGGCAATCTTGTAACACGACACATCAAGACTTTCAAGGAAGTCAACGGCAGTTTCATCGAAGGGAGTGCTAAAGGCAATCATTCCAAGCTCTTTACAGCGGTCAAATATTGGCTTATGCCACTCCCGGGGTGTATAGGCCTCCTGATAAAGCTTGTATAGAGACTTCCCTTCCCAGAGACTGCTTGGATCAGAAATAAAAAACTCTCCTTCATCCAAATCCAACGTCATTGTATCAGCAGTATAGGTCTGAATCTTCAAGGCATGAGCACCTGCCTTTGATGCCGCTTCAACTATTTCAAACGCTCTCTCCAAGGACTGATTATGATTGCCCGACATCTCAGCAATAATAAAAGGTTGATGATGAGAACCAATATGTCTTTTACCTATAGTGATGTCTTTCATATTACTCCATCATATTAGATTTCTACCTAAAACAAAAGCTTCCGCCGCTTCACTACCGACAGTAGCCCCCCTCCACTTTACAAGGTGCGTAACCGCTTCAATAGAGCGAGCGTGTGGCCAAGATCGCATTTCAGAGTTGTATGCTACCAGCGCCTGCAATTTCGCATCCATCGTTGAAGAAACATCAACAAACCAGTTAGGAATAAACGATGCAGCGGAACAGGGAGTCTGCCACTCGGTACTAGACGGGATTTCAAAGAATAAAAGAATCTTAACCGGCTGGGAAGGAATGGGTCTGCATGCTGTCACAACAGCTTCATGAATGATTCTATGGTCCACGTTTACATCTCCCGCATGATGGGTATACACAGTTTCGGGACAATATTTATCAATAAGCTGCTCAACCACTTTAATAACATCAAGCCTGTCCAAAGAATCCATTCGGTTATCCGGAAAATCATGAAGAGTCAAGGACTTCACTCCCAGGATTTTGTTAGCGCTGTGAGCGGCCTTTGATAATTCGGACAACTCCGACTTGCGACCTTTTGGATCGCGCCTATCATCACGGCTGGTTACACCTTCTGCAAGAATAACCACATGAACCTCATCACCTTTTTTTGCATGCATAGCGATGGTTGCTCCGCAGCCGAGAACCTCATCATCGGGATGAGCAGCTATAACGAGTATCTTTTTACTCATCTTTACCTCTCTGCTTTTGTGTAATTATCACATCAGCGACCACTTTCCCAGACTTCAACGCTGGTCTTTGAAATTCTAACTTAAAATATTCTGTTTCAAGAAAAGCATTTGGATATCCATCCGCATCCAGCATCCTTATGTAGTCAAAAACTTCATTAAGCTCTTTCAATGGTGCAATGTTACCATCATTAGGCTTCCGCCTTGCAAAATATGCAGGGTCACTTTTCTGTTCAACGGGAACAGGTTCCTTTTCTATGATTTCAATTATCATCTCTTTGATCAGCTTCCCAGCTCTAATGTAAATCTCCTCTGCCAAGCTGTATAATGAAAGCGGCCTTTTCATATAAACAGGACCTGCATCGATTACAGCCGAACATTTAAGAGCTGAAATTTTTGTCTCATAAATGCCCCGTGATATAAGGTTCTGAAGAGGGCTTCCACCCCTGCCAAACGGCACATCTGTCATGTGAAATATTATACATTCGAAATTCTCGTGGATTTCGGATGGGATGACATATGACCAATGCGGAAATAATACATACCTAGGCTTAATCTCGCTTAACTTTTCAAAAGTCAAAGCATCCTTGCCATATAGGATTACAAATTCCCTGCCTGCGCGTTTAGGCATATTCGAAAATATGTCATGGTACCGCTCATGTGAAAAGGCAATCACATAGTTCATAAACAACCTTCTTTATCTGTGCTCCTAAATGTTAGTTTGTAACACGGATTATTATTTATATTCCCATTACCGGACACCTTGTATCCGGCTTTCAAGAAACTCCTCAAAGAGATATGATTGCCCTCTTTAACATAGGCTACAACCTCCCTGCATTCCTTTGCGTTTAGAACCATACTGGAGGTTTCTTTGATTATCCGAGCCCCTATTCCCTTGCCCCTGTACTTACTGGATAAATGGATGGTTAAAACAAGAACATCCGCCTGCAACTCCTTGTCAAATCTGGAATAGCCTATTAGCTCTCCCACCTTGTCCCTTATAATATAGAAGGTACAAGCCTTGGTGGATATCTTATTTTTAAACCACTTTATATGTTCATCAATAGGTATTGGATCCCGTGAAAAGGAATTTTCTCTGACTACGGGGTCGTTCGACAATTTAAAAACATCCATCATGTCGTCTTCAGCAGCCAATTTTACCTGATAATTATTATTCATTAGTTCCAATAGAGCGCTTATGTCCTCTTCAAAATCCGCAAGGTTTTCCTTTGAGTCCTTTTCCGTCTCAAGCGTGACCCTCTTCCCCTGTGGGATAAGGTTTACTATTTTTTTAATATCATAATTGCCTTTGCCGATATGGTCATGTCTGTCATACACGCTTTCATAGTCTCCATCAGTGAGATGGAACATCTCCGGCTTTAGACTTAGAAAGCCATTAAGGAACTCCATCGGCTCTTTCTTCAACCCTCTCGCAGCGCAAAACGCATGACCTATATCAAGGCAGAACCCTATCCCCGCCTCTTTCATGACAAACTCAATCTCTTCCGACGTCGTGCCGTTGCAGATAAGGTCGTCAATTATAGCGTAATAAGGTTTGTTCTCAACAATTAGCCTCGGCTCATTTATCTCTTTTATTTGCTTGGCCGTCTCTTCTATATTTCCTGCGATTCCAGGATGTACGATTATATTTCCAGCGGAAAGCTCATCAGCAAACCATCGGGTCTCATCAATCAGCTTAAAATTAGCCTCCTTTTGTTCTCTCTTTGCAAGGTTGAGTCCCGCTTGAAAATGTGGCGCATGGACTACGTAAGGAATAGCCAACTCCTTCCACATCTCAACCATTTTCTTTTGCGTACCGGGAAGCATATATAGTTCAATGTACTGATATATCCCTTTTTCAAAGAGGCGAATCGCCTCTTTGAAATAATTCTCATTATTTGACCAGAGCTTTAGCCCGACTCTGAACACCTTCGGCATTACCTCATTCAGACTGTTGCACAATTCACCTGACATTCACGTTCCGCACAGGAACTCCTTTGGACGATAGGTACTGCTTAGCTTCCATGGGAGTCTGCTGAGTAAAATGAAACATGCTCGCTGCTGCTACTGCGGAACATCTTCCTTGGGAAACGGCTTCATACATATGATGATAATTTCCAGCTCCACCTGAAGCTATCACAGGTATATTAACACATTCAGCAACCATTCTTATTAATTCGAGATCATAGCCCAGCATCGTTCCGTCTCTCTCAACCGATGTAATAAGGATTTCTCCCGCCCCCCGTTGTTCCATCTCTTTCGCCCATATGCCAGGCTCTTTTCCAGTAGGTCTCATCCCACAATGGCTCAAACATTCATAATTGCCATCGGGATGCCTGCGGGCATCAATACTTACCACGATACACTGAGATCCGAATTTATCCGCAGCTTTCTGCACAATTCCAGGATTGTCATAAGTAGCTCTATTGATACATACCTTATCCGCTCCAGCCCGAAGTAGATTTTTGATGTCATCAATGCTATTGATACCTCCGCCTACAGTCAGGGGGACAAAGCATTCAGCTGCAAATTCTTCGATTTCATTATAATCTGGGGACCTCTTTTCCGCAGTAGCAGTTATATCTACAATGATTAACTCATCCACCTGTCTCGTATTGTAAACTTTTATTGCTGGCATCACCGTGCCTACTCTTCGCCAGCTATCAAATCCAATTCCTTTTACGAGGCCAACGCCTTTCCATAGCAAAGTAGGTATCACACGAACCTTTAACAATCCCTTAGCCTCCTAAATTTTAAGGAAATTTTCCAGAAGTTGAAGTCCCGGATACCCGCTTTTTTCTGGATGGAACTGAACTCCGATGATGTTTCCAGCCGCTACTGCAGAAACAAATTTATTGCAAAAAGGTGTCGTAGCAAGGATATGTTCTGTATCAGTGGAAACAAAATGGTAGCTGTGTACAAAATAGAAATCCGTTCCATCATCAATTCCATTAAAAATATAGTCGGACTTGGTTTGATTAACCTCGTTCCATCCGATATGAGGAATCTTGGTATTAGGAGAATCCGGTTCTAAACGTATTACCTTTCCGGGAACAAGCCCTAATCCCGCAGTTTCACCACCCTCATACCCCTTGTCAGCAAGTAATTGCATACCAAGACAAATGCCAAGCAAGGGAAGCCTTTCTTTTTTCACTGCATCATAAATAGCAGAAACCCATCCCAACTTATTAAGATTTGCCATTCCGTCAGCAAAAGCACCTACACCTGGAAGGACAACTTTTGCAACACTTTCAATATCTTTTGGGTTATCTGAGACAATTACGCGCGCACCACATTCTTCTAAGGACCGTCTTACAGATCCTAAATTCCCCATGCCATAATCTATAACTAGTACATCCATGGATATCAATTACTAAACTTTTTTAGGACATCAGGTTTCAATAAAAGATATGCATTTGGTTTGACTACATTGCAGTTATTGCATAGCGAAATAAATTTCTTTTGATCAATACTTTTCCTGATATATAACGATTTTTCATTATTCCAAATTGAAGCAAGATCAGACTTCAAGACGTTTCCCATGACATACTCGCTGGTTAAGTCATAACAACATGGGACAACGTCCCCATTTGATCTCACTGTTACCGTGCTGTAGACATGATCGCAATAATTTCTAACTTCCGTGTCATTTGGATCAATATATACGTCATATGTGTTTTCGATGATATCCACGTGGGGCCATCGCATTGCAAGCGTCGGCTTGAAGCCAGCCACTTCATATTCGCCTGAAAATTCTTCCAAGAGAAACGCAGGAACTCTCGCCTCCATAGTCTCTTTTGGCAAATACCGATCCACGAATTGAGTAGTTGAGATAAATATCTGGGGCTTGATAGCAGAGGCTCTCTTTTTATACAAAATCAGTTTTTTAATATTTTCTACCACTTTCTCATAATTGCATCCTCGCCTGACAAAATTGTTTTGTTCAGGCGAAATCCCATCGAGCGAGAATTCAATAATATCCATCCCGCTATCCACTAGACCGGCTATTAGCAGTTCGGTCAAAATCATGCCGTTGGAAACAGTCTTCACAGAAATAGTGCCGCATGTTTTAAGTTCTCTGACCATATGAAAGAGGCGTTTGCTCATAAACGGCTCCCCCCCATGATAAAGAACAACAACTTTGATAAATTCCTGATTGGCTTTTATCGTACTCAAAACACTTGAGAACACCTCATCCTTCATTACCCCACGCTCCATATCAATGATCCCTGTAGGGCAATGGGAGCACTTTAAGTTACATTTGCTCGACGGCTCAATTCTGACTACCCTTGGGAAAGGCAACCTATAATCCATGCTCACCTCCGGCAACTACACATTATCGTAATTTATCTTTGAAAGATTCCCATATTTATCTTTGATCAAATTCCCTTTTCCATCAGTTAGGAAAATCTTCTTATTTGTAAATCTGTCGCAAATCCTTACAAATTCTTCTATAGTGATTCCCAAGGGTTCCAAAATTCTCTCAAGAGGCTTACCAAGATACATCCATGGAAACTTGCCGTCATGCTTACTCACTAATTCAATGCCATCCTGGCGGGTGATACGTCCTCGTCGAATATGCAGGCAAGCAATGTCAGTCGATCGGCCAAAACCGAATTTTAGGAATTTAAAATAATCATGAATTCCTGTTTGGCAGTTATCCAGATTTTCATAATTTACTATTGATCCTTCTACTGTTGTTTGCAAGGTTGTAAAACCATGGGCCTGGGCGATCAAGGCATTAGAATATCCGTCCCATGGTATATAATAACCAAGGAAAATACCTGTAACTCCTACTCGTTGCAATTCTTCATCAGTTGGATAGGTATACGGTATGAGATGCTTTTCCTCAATACCATCCATGCCAATAATATCTGAAACTCTTAATCCAAGTAAACCGCCAAATTCTTCCAGCCAGCGACGATTAAGAACGTTATTTTCACTTGCTGCTGCTGGACCACCATATTCATTTTGGGAATTTTCGCCCCAAACAAGCAACGGTACTTCAAACTCTACTGCTGCCCGCACAGGAATTGTAAATATTCCTACATGCTCAGGCCAGGATATATCGCCTACCTGGGTCAAGCCAAGCCGATTAAGCTTTCTGCGTATTAGTTTGTTAGGTGAAAACTCTATATAATCAACACCGAGATTCTTTATATTCTCGATATTTTTACGACCTACATCGGATAAGTCACAAGTCGTGGCCGTTACACATAATGGGTTCAATCCCAATTGAAGCATTCTAACCACTTGATAGGTGCTGTCCTTACCACCGCTAACGGGAACAATACAATCCCATCTTTTGCTGTTTTTTGACGTATATTTATCTAATACCTTAGTTAATTCGGCCCGACGAGCATCCCAGTCGACCTCTTTTCTTTTTTCATAGCTCCGGCATGCGCTACATATACCTTCTTCATCAATAAATAAATCAGGTTTAGTATCTGGTATGACACATCTTTTGCAATAATTCATGACTTAAATTCCTCCCGTAATCAATAATTAAGAAGATTTTTTTTCTAAAAGAAACCAGGTGATGTCATCCTGAGGGAACTTATTATCGCCGTGATAAACGAATCCATAATCCACTAAATGGAGGTCATTAAATCTGTTGAGCAACTCACCAGCAAAATCACGCTTAAACAGCTTACCGGTGTGACCTCTATATGAAACTTCTACGGGAACAGGATTATAGTACTCAGCTATACAAATATAGCGGTTGCTTGTTTGATAAAGCGCATCGTAAACCAAAGGCAGTTTATCAGGATTAATATGAATCAAAACACCTTTAATAAGCACCAAATCTCTCATATAATCAGGAGTGAATTCGAGAATTGATTGGTGATAAACCTTAATATCTCCCAAACGATTCAATTCCTCCACTGCCTTTTGGTTTATTTCTATCGCAGAAAGCTCGGTCCCAGGCAGAATCTGCCTTATTGCCCTAAGATTTAATCCTAAGTTTGCGCCGAACTCAATGGCATTACTTACTGTCTCTGTATGAGACAATATCTTCGCAAACAGGGCTATATTACTTGCAATCCAATCAAGTCCCTGGTTTCTTGACGTGTACTCATTGCCAAATTCGCCTGCCCAAAACTGTTCCTGTTCTGTTTTAAATTCACTCATATTATCTCCTTTTATTCTCAACTTTCTAACTTCTTCTGTTCGACATGTGCATTTATGTTTGACCATTCAGGATAGCTTTTTAGAAGATTTAATACATCTTCTAAAGAAAATTTAGGATTAACAGGATATAAGTTTTCTAATATTTTTTTTATTAATTCAAAATCTTCAGGTGTATCCACTGTCCAGCGATGCTGACTCTGATCCTCCGTGTAAAAAACATTAGCTAAACTGTAGCGCTGCGGCTGTCTGTGAATAAAGGGCGTTACATGCTCCAGATCAGTTTTGTCAGTCGACTCCTGAAAAGCTTCATCTAATACAAAAAAAGGGAAAACTTCAGTATCCATCCCTCGTGGATAGCTTCTCACCAATACGTTTGAAACATAATCACAATTATTGCTATTATAAAGATAAAATTGGATAACACTGTCAATTACACTGGGATCTATTAGGGGACAATCAGAAGTAATCCTGACAACTAAGTCAGCCTTATATGCTTTTGCAGCCTCCCAATACCTTGCCAATACGTCGTCTTCCGATCCACGATAATAGGGGATCGAAAGCCTTTCACAAAGGCTAACTATTGGTATATCCGTTTCATTAATAGTAGTGGCAATAACTATTTCATCCGCCAGTTTGACCCTTTTAAAACGCTCTATCTGAAATTCTAAGAGAGGTTTATTAAGTACAGTTCGCAGGACTTTTCCTGGAAGTCTGCGGGAAGTCATCCGAGCCTGCACAATGATAACTGTTTTCATTGCAAGACCTCAGCAAGTTTAGAAACAACAAAGTCTTGCTCTTCTTCTGTTAAATCATAGTAGATGGGAAGGCTTATTGCCTCACTGTAATATATTTCTGCTTCCGGGAAATCACCCTGTTTAAACCCTAATCGCCGGTAATAAGGCTGAGTATGAACCGGTATGTAATGCAAGTTTACGCCAATCCCTTCATTTCGAAGCTCTTCAAACACCCGGCGATGTGTCTTGTTAATTTTTTCAAGTTTAAGGCGGATCACATACAAATGGAATGCTGAAAATGTATCTGGGTGTTGCCATGGTAAACCTATGGGAAGATTCCTCAGGCTGTAATTATAACGCCGGGCCAAGTTTTGACGACGTTTTACAAATTCATCCAAACGACTCATCTGACTTGACCCTAAGGCAGCTTGAAGATCGGTCATACGGTAATTAAAGCCAAGATCAATCTGTTGATAATACCACGGGCCATGTGATTCTCCCTGCATAAACTCTTCCTTGCGAGTAATGCCGTGACTTCGTAAGCGTATCAGCTTCTCGTATAAATCCGCACTATTCGTAAGCACCATTCCGCCTTCCCCTGTAGTTATGATTTTAACCGGATGAAAGCTGAAAACGGTGATATCCGAAAAAGCGCAACCACCAATTATATTTCCCTTATATCGTCCTCCAATTGAATGGGAGGCATCTTCAATAACAGTAAACCCATAGCGTTTGGCAAGAACATTAATTTTTTCCATCTCGCATGACTGCCCAGCAAAATGTACAGGGACAACAATCTTTGGAAGCCTTCCTTTTTGCTCTGCTTCCCTAAGTTTTTCTTCCAGAAGGTCAGGGCTCAGATTATAGGTAAGGGGATCGATATCCACAAAATCGACATTGGAACCACAATAACGCCCGCAATTGGCTGATGCCACAAAGGTATTGGGAGAAGTCCACAGTATATCTCCCGGTCCCAGTCCTGAGGCAAGACAGGCAATGTGAAGTGAAGATGTCGCACTATTGACGGCTACTGCATACTTTGCACCACAGTAATCAGCAACAACTTTTTCAAAACGACTAATCGCCGGACCCTGTGTAAGCCAATCAGACCTGAGCACTTCAACAACCGCATTGACATCTTCTTCTGATATTTCCTGGCGACCGTAGGGTATCATTTGATTCCAGATAGTTTGTGGTTCATGTCTTATGGTTTGCCGCAGAAAAAATGATAGGGGGATCTGGCCATGTGAACTTCAAAATATCGAATAACCGTACCACGTAGCCAAGTTCTCCAATTTGCCTCTATCAACGCTTTCGATATTCTCCCGGAAACTCGGCTCCTTATGCCTCTGTCCTTACCAAACTCTGGAAATCGGACCCGCTGTTCATGAAATACTCATAAGAGCCTTGCGCGACCATTTGCCCATGCCCCAACTGCACAATTGTGTCGCAATGCTGAAGAGTTGTGAGCCGGTGCGCAATAATCAGTATGGTGAGATCCCGGTTGAGATTTTCGATGGCGCGCATCACCGCTTTTTCGGTAACGCTGTCCAGCGCACTGGTAGCTTCGTCGAAGATGATCACTGTTGCCTGCTTGTAAAGCGACCTGGCAATGCCAATGCGCTGACGCTGGCCGCCGCTGAGGCGGATGCCGCGTTCACCCACGAAAGCACTATAAGCTTCGGGAAGACTTTCGATGAATTCAGCAATCTGGGCTTGATCAGCGGCCTGTCGGACTCGATCCAGATCAATTTGCTCTGGCGGCACGCCAAAGGCGATATTCTCGGCGATGGTGGTGTCTGCCAGGAATATGCTTTGCGGCACATGGGCGATAGTGCGTTGCCACGCCCGCCGAAGTTCACCGCTGATCGGCTGATCATCCACCAGAATCTTTCCCTGCGTAGGTTCGAGCAGGAACATGAGCAGATCCAGTGCCGTGCTTTTGCCGCTTCCGGTACTGCCGACAAAGCCGATTCTCGCTCCTTTGTGTATGGTCAGGTTGATGCCGTCCAACACCCAGGGGCTGTCACTATTGTAACGGAATCGCACGTTGTCAAAGCGGATTGTGTCTTCGAACTTGAGTGGCGCTGGTGCAAGTTGACGGGCATCTTCCGGCAGGGGTTGATCAAGCAAATCAAGCACTTCGGTCAGTGAAGCATGGCTTCCGCTTATAACTGTACTATGACCGTATAACAGTTGCATCAAGGGAAGCAGGCGCTGTGCACCAAGCGCCAGCACCCCTAATACAGGCAGAGCGGCCCCTATACCACCTGGCCGATGGGTCAAGCCATAGGCCAAAGCGGCAACCAGCACCATGCCCAGAGTCTCCATGGCGTAGCGGGGACCTTGACTTATAAAGGTATTCTCACCCCACGCCCATTGTAACCGCTGGACGGCTTTACGATAGATGCCACAGTAAACAGCCTGGGCGCCGTCCAGGAGCACATCGCGAATACCACCGAGACCTTCCTGTAGGGCCTTGATTACCTGGGTCTGTTCGTGCGCAATGCATTGGCTGTTGCGTACTAATCTGTAACGCGTTAGCCATGTGACAATTCCGTATGCTGCCCCAAAAACGGTCATAGTCACTGTAGTCACCATTGGGTCAATTGCGAGCAATGTCAACAGGATGGCCGCAAACAGCGCCGCTGAACTAACTACTGTCAGTAGAGACATCAACACACTCGTGGCAGTACCCACCTTTTGAGTGATACCACTGATAATCTCGCTGCTGTTGCGGGCTATATGCACGCGATAAGGCTGATAGAGGGTACGGCGATAAATCTCATTACTAAGATCTATTCCAGTGGCATTTGCGAGTCGAATACTGACCCATAACAATAATAAGCGTAGTCCCCCGGTAATCAATGCGGCCACGGCAAATGCGATGGTAAGTGGCAACACTAAGCCCTCTGCGGAGGCGATGCCCAGAGCTTGTATAACGCCTGCCATTAGGGGGAAATTAAACACTTTATCCGGCTGGGTGAGAATGCCTATAAATGGCAGCACAGCGCCTAGACTGACGACCTCTGCACATGAACTGGCCAGTGTTAAGACGAGCATCAAGATGAACTGATACCGACGGTGACGACTGATGTGTTGCCAGAGGCGACGCAGCAAACTAAAAAATGGTGGCTGTGTAACGTTGGTTTTTTGCTTAGGGTTGTTCGACATTAGTAATAATTCTTTCAGCTACACCGCAATATCCGTCTTTGTCTTTTTAATATATTCCATAAAAAATGCAATAAATATCCCAAAGATGATTCCAGTTACGGTTGAGAGCATGACTATCTGTCTTCGTTGAGGTTTTACCCTCTTCTCCGGCACCGTTGCCGCATCAAGCACCTGTACTGTAGGTGTATCCTTTGCCTCCTGTATCCTCGCCATTTCATATTGCTGCGTCAGGAGTTCATAGAGGGTCTGCTGGACCTTTGCATCCCGAAGAAGTCTTACATATTGAAGGGATAAATTCGGGATCTT
>MHYJ01000089.1:4911-5053 GCA_001828445.1 Planctomycetes bacterium RBG_16_43_13 | reverse complement strand
GTTTTGCAAAAATTGCGCCTACCCTAATTTGCCCATCTATTTTACTTGTCAGCGATGTGGTTCAGTTATGCATTCTGTTGAGGATACCGATAGGACAAAACGTGAGTGGGATATTATGCCTAATGAGATGAGGATGGAATTC
>MHYJ01000089.1:4386-4745 GCA_001828445.1 Planctomycetes bacterium RBG_16_43_13 | reverse complement strand
ACTACTTAAACCATAGGGGAGGTGGACAATATACTGGAATGGCACTGTTCGGGATAATATACATAGTTTCTTCTGTTTTGAAGGGGGCTTTTGCGATGGCATTTACCGATGCCTTCTATTTGCCCATTTGGGCAGGTGGTTTATTGTTAGCTATATGTGGAGGAGGGGCGTTCGGAATATATCTCGACATAGGGCGATTTTATAGAGGCATATGAAATTGCAAAAATATTCTTTATTTAATGCAACTTTTTATCTACAATAAGCGTCTAATAATTAGCTATGAAGAAAGCGATTACTTACATTTTAGCCCTTGCTATTTGTTTCCTTACAGTATTTGTATCTGCACAGGATAAACCAGG
>MHYJ01000089.1:2520-4296 GCA_001828445.1 Planctomycetes bacterium RBG_16_43_13 | reverse complement strand
AGAATAGAAGTGGGGCATTCGGTAATAATGTTCAGGTAGCTACTACGAGTATGGCTTGTCTGTCTCTCCTTGCTGCAGGCAATACTCCTACAAGGGGCAAATATGCAGAGAACGTGAAAAGGGGACTTTCGTTTATATTGAGTTGTGCGAGCAGGTCAGGATATATAAACGAGGGTGGCGGTAGGGGTATGGGGGGTAGCGGTATGCATGGGCACGGTTTTGCCACCCTCTTTTTAGCAGAGGTCTATGGTATGACACAGGAGACGGATGCAGACCGCGAGACAATCAAGGATGTGCTGAGAAGGGCTGTATCGCTAATTGAGAAATCACAATCCCCACAAGGTGGATGGTATTATGAGCCGGTTTCTGGCGGTGATGAGGGGTCAGTTACCATAGCACAGGTATCGGCTCTCCGCTCGGCAAGGAATGCCGGTATAAAGGTAAATGCGAAGACCATCGAGAAGGCCGTAGATTATATCAAGCACTGCACACACCAAGATGGTTTAGTCCAATATAGCTATAGTGGAGGCGGCACATCTGCGGCTCTTACCGCCGCTGGTATGTCCGTTCTGACGTATCTCGGCTTGTATCAGGATGAGAGGATTGAAAAGGGCTTGGACTACCTACTTGACGTCGCACCATTTATAAAGGGAGACAAAAAGGGCGGTGTTAGACCTGGCGACTACGGCTGGTCGAGTTACTATTTTTATACATCTCTATACGGCTCAATAGCTATGTTTCAGAAGGGTGGAAAGTATTGGGAGAGGTGGTATCCATCTATGCGGGATGAACTTGTAAAGATACAAGCAGCAGATGGTAGCTGGACTCAATATGAGGGCAGTTCATACGGCGCCGCCTTCGGGACTGGCTTCGCACTCCTAATACTTGAGATACCTTATAGGTATCTGCCGATATTTCAGAATTGATTGTCTTATTACACCACAAATCTAAAACACTCGAATGCCTCAGCGGCAGCTACCGATATTTCTCGCCCCCTCGTTTCCGCCAGTAATCTCAAGGCATCTATACCTGCCTGACTGGGCGAAGGACGTATCTGCGATTTATGGTAGGCATACGCCTCAAGTTTCTTTTCAAGAAATTGCCCGCTTATATCGACGTAAAAGGTTGGTTTGAAATAAGGGGGACCGCTCCACGCAAGTTGTGGTGCATCGGCTATTAGGACAAAGTTCTGGAACGCCTTTGCCGTTGCTAAATGCGGTCGGCAAGCGGTGATGCCTGCCTTATACACTGCCTCGTGGTCTTGGTTGAACGATGGGGCAGGCAGAACTATCATTGTGGGTTTGGTCTTTTCAGTTGCGAGTTTACCCTTCCGTTCTATTAGTTCCGTTATGTCCCGCCGTGGCAGTGTCTCAAGCCGCAGATGGAGTTTGCTGTCCTCCAGTAGGATTTCATAATCATCTACACCGAGGCACTTCATAGCGTCTGCGAGCTCATCTTTACGGGTCTTGCCCTTTGTGGTCTTGCCTGTCGTATCAAAGTGGTCTAAGTCGCCTACAGAGGCGACCATAACAAAGACCTTGCCGCCTGCATCCTTGACGCGAGCCATTAAACCGCCTGCCCCGGCGGTTTCATCATCTGCGTGGGGTGCGACTACTAATAACCTTTGCTTCGCCAAAAACTCTTTCATCAAAAGTTGTTGCATAATATTATCCTTTCTGAATATTTTTCTTTTGCATTGTATATGCCTCAGGAACTGGGTTTACGATATTCCTAAACGTTCGCAATAAAACACTGCCTAATCTATTAAAAGGTGAA
>MHYJ01000089.1:0-2435 GCA_001828445.1 Planctomycetes bacterium RBG_16_43_13 | reverse complement strand
CCCTACCTATCTCTCTATAGAAATGAGAATCACTGCCTGCAGTAAGGGATAGGTCGTATTGCTGTGCGAATTCTCGAATGTGTGCCTCGCCATAACTATTATCAAGAATCTTCTCACGGGCGTGGCGGGCATTGAAACCCTCGCAGGCGTCAAGCTTGCGGGCTACCTTTTCTTCTATAGAAAGGTGTCGGGTAAATGGATGCGGGAGAACTGCTATACCACCTTGCTTCTTTATCTCATCAATCGCCTCTATAGGATTTTCGTTAACGATGGATTCCTTTATGAATAACCCTATAACATCTCCAGCGGTGGTGGCAATCTCCTCTCCTATTATGACGAGTAGTCCGTTAGAGGCGGCGTATTTCTGAACCTCATAGGCACCCTCTGTAGTATTGTGGTCAGTAATGGCTATGCCGTCAAGCCCTCTTGCCTTTGCGACTTTCACAATCTTCTCTGGCTCCATATTGCAGTCGAAGGAGTATTTTGTGTGCATATGTAGGTCGAGTTGCATAGTGTTCTCCTACCCCTTATTTTTGAATGCGGCTAAATATGGCAAGTTACGATATTTGCCTGCGTAGTCGAGCCCGTAGCCAGCGACGAAAACATTTGGTATAGTAAAGCCGAGATAGTCAACATCCACATCAGCTACACCGCGTGCGGCTTTTTTTAGGAGGGCACAAATTTTCAAACTCTTCGGCTTTTTCGCAAGAATAGTATCAATTAGAAACTTTACAGTAGAGCCAGTATCTACAATATCTTCTACCAAAATTACGTCTTTACCCTTTATTGATTGTGTGATATCGAACTCTATTCGCACTGTGCCGTTTGGCTCTTTTCTGTTGTCATAGCTCGAGACCCTGATAAAATCGCAACTGAGAGGGATGGGTATCTGTCTAATTAGGTCAGCCATAAAAATGAAACTGCCCTTTAAGACACCAACAATGGTTGGCTCTTTTCCCTCATAATCCTTATTTATCTTGGCGGCTATTTCTCGGATGCGGGATTGTAGTTTTTCCTCTGTTATGAGGACGTCTAAATTACTTTTTCTCTTGCCATTTGATATCTTCATCTACTCCAGTACCGCCTTCCTTACCATCGGCACCTAAGCTAATTAGTTCATAAGGTGTGTTATTAGTGCCTGGTATTTTATATACAAAATTCTTTTCCCAGCCATCTTTTGGTAGCGTCTTTAACGTTTCTCCGAGTAAATCTTCTAACTTTGCAGGATACTGTCCTTTGCTTTGCCTATATGATGAGATTAGATCAACTAATGTTTTCAACGTATCTTTCGTAGCAATGATTTTGGAGTAGTTCTCTTTCATCTCCATAGTCCACATAATATCGGCATCTAAACCCGAACCATGTTCTTTGCCATCGGCGCCGTAGCTATGCATAACGTAATCGCTTCCTGCACCTGCTTGGTGGTAGAAGAAATCGCGTCCCCAAGGGTCTTTTGGCACCTCTTTTAAGAATCCACTGGTAACTAAGTCAGATAAATTTTCTGCTGGGGTAGAGCCCTTACTTTCTTTGTATTTGTTGATAGCTAAATGAATTGTATACATTGTTGCGTATGCCTCTGCTATGCGGTTCTCTGGTTTTGGTTGTTCAACTTTGGGCGGCTCTTTCTTTTTCAGTTCCTTATCCCACCACTCTGACCACTTCTTCAATGTTGCCTTTGTTTTCTCGTCATTGTCGGTGATAAGTGGTCCCAAGTCCTGACTTGTTAGGATTTGAAGTGTTCTTGCAACTGCTAAGCCGAGTGTATTGCCTGACCACTCTTCGCGGGTCTTATCCGTCAGTAGTTTAGCGATATCCTCGACTGCGTCTTTAGCCCTTATTTTGCCAAGTGCCTCTATAGCGGCGAAGGATACGACCTTTCCATAATATGTAGCCCCCTTATCCTCTATAAACTTTTTCAGCAAGTCCTTGGAGTCCATTGCCCGCAGGTTGCCGAGGGCTGATATGATTTCATATCTTAGTTCGACATCTATCTTTGACCTCTCAGATTGTAACATCTTCTCAAGGTCAGGTATTACCTTTTCGTCGCCGAGTTTGCCGAGTGACTTTGCGGCGGCAGAGGCGATGCTTTTCCCATATTCTTCGTAGTCAAGCAGTGCCTTTGTAAGGGCAGGAACTGCTGATACATCTCGTATGTCACCAAGCAGTTCACAGGCGGTATATTTTACCTCCGGTTTACTGCTTTCAAGGGTTTTTATGAGCGAAGGAACGGTACTCTTTCCTAAATTGAGCAACTCGCGTTTTGCTTGTTCGCTTTCGAGGAAGTTGTTAGATGACAGCTTTTTTATAGCGTCGTCTATATCTTTTTGTATAAGCTCTGAACGAGATAGTTGCTCCTGTGGTTTTTGAGTGTCCTGCCCCAATGCGATTGAGTATACTAACAGTGCTAATATCATCCATATATGCTTATTCATATC
>MHYJ01000088.1:4485-8790 GCA_001828445.1 Planctomycetes bacterium RBG_16_43_13 | reverse complement strand
ACTCTCCTTACAATGTGCAATGCAATGGGACTAAGGGCAGGATGCGTTACCGGTGTAATAAGTGAGCGGACTGAGAAAGAAAAAATCATTCTTAGTAAAATAAGAGCTGCTGAGGGCAATGCTATTGCGGTTGCTGTAACGGCGCTAAGACGGTTGTTAGGAGAGGTGGAATTTATATGAACCCGATGAGACTGATGTATCAGGCCTGTTTCAAGAAGAACTTTTCCCATCAGTTCCCTCCAAGACCGTATTATCAAGATACAGATAAAATATATCAAATGATATTGCAAGCACACGGTCGGTAAGAACAGGAGGTGCCTTTATGCAGAGAAGAAAACTCGACATAGTGGTGATGCTGCTGGTATCAATAGCGCTTCTTTCTGCCAGCGCATGGGGTGAGGAGGAAAACTATCTTACACGGGACGAGGTAACGGTTATCAAGAAAAAGCTGGTTGCAATCTTTACAGCACTTGGGGATGCGCCCAAGGGGTACGGGAAAGAGGATGAGAATTTTAACCTCCCCACGAGATTCTATAAGGATCGCAGTTCCGGCAAGATAAACCCGATCCAGGCATCGGCCTCTCAGCGTTTTGGCGGAGGCGCTGAGAAGAAGATGAAAAAGAGCGAGAAGGAATTGGGCGAATATTACCGGAAGAAGATGCTCGAGGCCCAGGCAAAGAACGACATGGATGAGATGATGCGGTTAAGTCAGGAGATGCAGATGGAGGCTGAAAGGATACCAAGACCCTTTCCGTCGTTGACCTTAAGATGCCGGAGGGGGGTTAAAAACAAGACCACGATCCTGAATGCAACCATCCGCATATCTGGTCCTGCAGATATTGTTGATGCCTGGGCAAAAAAGATAGATACGAAGGGTGTTCTGGCGCAGATTGATGCAGGCCGTTAAGCTGTTTGTGGCTGCCAGATATTTACGATGAAAATCCCGCCTCAACGAAGGCGATGTTTTCGCTTCGATAGGACAGGCTCCAGCAAGAAAATCCAGTGGCTAATAGGTATGGGTACCGGTCTTCCCCTGATAGGAGACCTGCGGGTTTTCCCTAAGGAATCTGCAGAATCTGGCTGTTAGTCCTGCGGAGATGAGATTGTTTTCACATCCTGTTTCTGCTATAGTGGATATATTACTAACCTATTTTTTAGAATACCTATCTGGGGTCTTCTATGGAAATCAATCAACTCGCAACACTCTCCATCCTGAATATTATCCAGAAGTTGGCCGGAACCCAGAGACAAAAGGAATACATAGAGAGAATCCTGAATGGTATAAACCACAGGATTATACTTATTGACAGAGATTACAGAATCCTCTGTCTAAATAAGGCTGCCCTCGGGAAAGGCGCAGATTCAGAAGACGCTATAGGGCTATATTGCTATAGGATATTTGAAAAGAGGGACTCTATCTGTGTTGACTGTCCCGCCATGGATACGTTTAGAACTGGCGAAGTGATACATATCGAGAGGCTTTACCATAAAGGGGAGAGAAATGAAATAATCTATAAGATATCTTCTTATCCTGTTTATGACAACAAAGGGAAAGTGGTGCAGGCTATCGTATCCTCCCGGGATGTTACAGAGATTCACAGGGTGGAACACATTAAGAATGATCTGATGAAGATGCTTGCCCATGACATAAGGAACCCCGTACTTGCGACTACTCAGACTATTTACAATTGTCTGAACAGCCCGATTTATAAGGTCAAACCCTCCAGCCTTTTACACGATGTCTTGAATGAGACACATGACAACTGTGAGCTTCTCCTCAACATGATCGACGACATCCTTGATATATACAGACACGAGGGCAATAAATTTATTATCAATAAAAAGGAGGTGGACCTACGGGAGGCCATAAATTCTGCTGTGAGACTGGTGGGGACTTTAAGCAGGGACAAGAATATCAAGATCAAGTTAAATCTGCCAAGGTCTATTCCATATATCATAGCCGATGAGAACAGATTGATACGTGTCATCATAAACCTCATGGAGAATGCTATCATGTATTCCCCCAAAAACGGAAGGATTTCGGTAACTGTTAAATTTGATGACCCTTCAAAAACCCCTGGAGGCTGTCATTGCAGGGTGAAGCGGGTTAAAGGCGATGCAAGTAATAAAGTAAGGTTTGCACCCCATATCAGAATCAATATTACCGATCAGGGCATAGGGATCCCATCTGAAGACCTTGAGAAGATATTTGAAAAGTACTATCAAGTAGAAAGGAAAAAGACAGGAAGCAGAATAGGGCTTGGCTTAGGGCTATCATTCTGCAGACAGACTGTGGAGGCTCATGGTGGGATGATATGGGCAGAGTCACCGGTATACAGGGGAAAAGGTACCAGGCTTGTCTTTGCTTTACCTGTTATAGAGGAATAATGAAAGATATGAGTACACCCATCAAAGTCCTTATTGTTGATGACCACAGGCTCTTCAGAGAGGGACTTAGCACCTTGCTAAGGGAAACAGATGATATCGAAGTGATTGGTGATGCGCAGAATGGAAAGGATGCAATGATCCAGGTCCGTGAACTGAAACCGGATGTAGTCCTCATGGACCTTGAAATGCCAGAGCTGGACGGGATAGAGGCTATAAGGCTTATCTCAAACAAATTTCCGAATGTTAAGATACTCGCTTTGACCTCCTATGAGGATGATGAACATATATACTCTGCCATTCTCGCAGGAGCATCCGGCTATGTAGTTAAACGGGTAAACAGGGATGAACTTTTAAAGATCATAAAATCGGCATACAGGGGAGAAACATTTTTTTCCCCCTTTCTCGCAAATATTATACTAAAAAAGATTCAGTCTAAAACAATGCAGATACCCCTGACCCCCCGGGAGAGGCGTATCCTCGAGCTCATTGTCGAAGGTTGTAGTAATGAAAAGATAGCGAAGACTATATACATCAGCAAGGATACCGTAAAGACCTACCTTAAATCCATATACAAAAAACTCCATGTAAAAAGCCGTACTGCCGCAGCGGTGGTAGCCGTTCGCGGAGGCCTGGTTTAGGGTAAAAAAACCCAACTGGGTAGTACAAATACCCGGATGGGTGATATACAGGGATTAAATTATCTGCTATGAAATAAGGTGCCGGAGTGCAATCTTTACCATTCTGGAGTCTAAATCTAATGAAAATGAGGTTAATGCTAATAGTTGTATTCGTCTGCTCTCTGGTTATAAGCGTAAAGACCGCTATTTCCGCAGAATATATCTGGACTGATGAACCTGAATATCTCAAGGGTGATACTGCCCATATCTTTGGAACAGGGTTTGCCCCCTATGTTCCAATCCTTATCAAAGTAACCCGGCCTGATTTGAGTGTCGTTACAGGAGACGGGTCAGAGACCCCTGGCAGCGATACAGTTATTACCAATGTGGATGGGAACTTTGCATATTCTTATATTATTGATGGAATACAGGCGGAAGGTACCTATGCTGTAGAGGCTATTGATACAGCACCAGAACCGGATCAGGTCCTTGCAACGACCAGTTTTTTAGACACGGTACAGTTCTTACTCCAGGGTTGCTCATGGCATAAAGGGGATTGTACCCAGGAGGCATTGCCTGCCTGGGCAAACGGTGCAACCCCGATGGATGGATGGACTTCGGGTGTAGTAAAATTGTGGTCCGAACTCCAATATGTCCCTTACCGTCTCAGGATCAACCTTCCAAAACCAGGTGATGCAGGGACCTATTATGTCACTACTGAACACGATAACCTGCGAAGCGGTGTTCCGGGGGTGGATGATGCCACGGAGTTTTATGTTGGCAAACTGAGTGATGGTACTCTGACCAAGTCCTGTACCTTCCAGGCCACAAGGGCTGTTGGGGATAATCCGACCTCTGGGAACCCCTGTATCGTTACAGGAGAGACCTATACCGGTGTCAACGATGACCCTGGAAATGACGGTAATATAGATGAAGATTCTACAAATGGTATAAACAACGACCCAGGCTCAGACAACCTTGTGGATGAAGACCCTGCTGGTAGTTATACACCAGCCCGCAAGATTCAGGATACATGGGCAGTCCTGTTTGGGTCCAGTGAAGCCGGCAGTAGCAGCAGTAAATGGGCCCTCTACTGGAAGGCCCACCTTGCCTTCGGGTCAAGTGGTTTTCCCGGCGCCTCACTCCATGCCGATACCACAGCCACGGGCAATCAGGATGTACCTATTAAAAACGTCCAGCCGCCGCCAACAATTTGTGGTAATGGTTTCCTTGAAGGCGGTGAGCAATGCGATGATGGAAATGCTACCTCAGGGGATGGGTGCAGTGCAGCCTGTATAAT
>MHYJ01000088.1:4286-4470 GCA_001828445.1 Planctomycetes bacterium RBG_16_43_13 | reverse complement strand
GAATTCTACATCCCTTGATAGGTGAGACCTGTGATGACGGGAATAATCTAAGTGGTGATGGATGTTCGGCAACCTGCCAGGTGGAACCACCACCTCCACAATGTGGTAATGGTCTCCTTGAAGGTGGTGAGCAATGCGATGATGGAAATGCTACCTCAGGGGATGGGTGCAGTGCAGCCTGTAT
>MHYJ01000088.1:0-4257 GCA_001828445.1 Planctomycetes bacterium RBG_16_43_13 | reverse complement strand
TACATCCCTTGATAGGTGAGACCTGTGATGACGGGAATAATCTAAGTGGTGATGGATGTTCGGCAACCTGCCAGGTGGAACCACCACCTCCTGCAGCAGACCTTTTTATCAATAAGGCTTATACCGGATCCCCCAACCCCGGGAAGGTCCTGTCCTTTACCGTTCAATATGGAAATACCGGTGGGAACAATGCTGCCAATGTTGTGGTAACAGACGACTATGACCAGACCTATATTATCACAAGCAATATCTGCTGTGGAGGTATAGATGATGGAAACAAGATCACATGGAATATCGGGGCAGTTCCTGCCTGGAGCGGCCCCTTTACTCTGACCTACGATGGGAAAATACACGACGGCACTATAGATACAAATGCCCACATGCCTATTGGAGACACCCATGTGGTGAATGTCGCTACTATAATCACGACATCCATGGATTCCGACCCTTCAGATAATATCTCGACAGTAGATATCCTGGTTCATGCCGAACCAAACCTTTTTGTAACCAAAAGCGTTAATTCTGTCTCTCATATCCAGGTAAAGCCAGGTGATACAGTAACTATCGCTTTGACCTATGGGAATTCAGATAACAATGACGCCCCGAATGTGACTTTGTGCGATGATTATAACCAGGCCTACTTACTCCCCACTACTATTTCTGATGGTGGCGTTGATAACGGTGATAAGATCTGCTGGGGGCTGAATCCTGACCCTTTGCCTGGTTTCCTCCCTGGTGTAATTCCCGGTACCAGGACCCTCCCCGGTGTCGATCCTGTGGTCAACTATCAGGCACTGGTAATCGACAATCCGGTTAACTGGGAGGACCCCGCTACGATAACTACCACTGATCCAGAACCTCCAATTAAACTCGCCAACAATATTGCCAAGGTCCTATTTACGATTGAACAACCTACCGCAGTGAGGCTATCTTCCTTTAATGCCATCAATACAGCGGGACAGGTTATTATCTCCTGGAGGACAGGATCAGAGGTGAACAGTGAAGGGTTCCATATTTGGCGCAGTACAGATATTAATGGCCCATACCTCCGGATCACACCTGCCCTGATTGTCAGCCAGGGAAGTGTCTTCAGGGGAGAAAACTATAGTTTCGTGGATACTCAGATCAATGAACCATGTCTCCAGAAATGTTATTACAGGTTAGAAGAGCTCGATAGCAGGGGGAATTCGACCAATTATGGCCCGGTAGTAGCGGTTGCAAAAGAGAGTGGCGGTGAGCAAATGGCAGGAGAGAGGTCAGGTTACACCCTTGTAACCAATTCTGATGGTACTGCGAGGTTCCTCTCTGGTGAAACAGCGGATAGGGAAATGATACAACAAGTTGTCAAGATAGATCAGTTAGAGAAAAAAAGGCCAGATATAGAAGAAAGGAGCCAGCAACCGAAAAATGAGATTTCTCAACCTTACCAAGAGTCAAGGAATAGGGATACCTCATCGCACGAGTCCATCCGTTTCAAGATCATAGATATAGATGGTAATGAGGTGGCCATAGCCAGTTTAAATGAGGACCGAGGGGATTTTGCATATCAAAACCTGGATGGCAAAGATCAAGAGACCTTGCACCCCAGATGGGAGGGAGATAGTATTATAATTACCTGGTATGCCAATGAACCTGTGAAAGGTTTCCATCTCCTTAGAAGTACAAAGAAAGACGGGCCTTATCAGAAGATCACAAAGACTCTTATCCCCTATCTTGACATGGCTTCTGAGAAACCATTATTCCATTATACATATACGGATACAAATGTAAAAAGCGACAAAAGATATTATTATAAACTTGAGCCCATCTACAAAGATGATAATAAATCAGCATACAACAATATCCTCCATCCACTCCCTTGACATAAATTTTATTCACCCTGCTGATAATATTATTGACATTCTGCGGGATTAGCGAGCGCTATGCATTTTCAACCGAACAGCTCATGCAATATTCTCTCCATCTCTTTATAATGCGTCCCCTTCCAGAGGGGGGTCGGACCACAATAACCTTTTGATTTTTCTCAACTCATGTGGTAATTTCGTTATTAATAAGTTCTTAAAATATCAATTTGTGGCCTGAAATCATTTCTTTGAATGCAGTGGTTCCTTAGGTTGTACCACAACGTCCTTCTTACTTAATAGAACATAGGTAGCAAACATGCCGAGGGCTAACCGACATTACCTTCCAGGACAGGTGTGGCATATCACACATAGGTGCCACAAGAAGGAATTTCTGTTGAAATTTGCCAGAGACCGGCAAAATTGGTTGAGATGGTTATTTGAATCAAAAAAACGTTTTGGTCTCCGAATATTGGATTATATAGTCACCTCAAATCATATACATCTTCTGGTAGCAGATGACAAAGAGCGCGATATGATACCAAGAAGCCTTCAGTTAATTGCCGGCAGGACAGGGCAGGAATACAATCAAAGAAAGGGAAGAAAAGGTGCCTTCTGGGAAGACCGTTATCATGCCACCGCTGTAGAGAGTGGTAGCTATTTAATCCAATGTCTGGTTTACATCGATTTGAACATGGTGCGTACAGGGGTTATTGATCACCCGTCACAGTGGTCTGCCAGTGGATATATTGAGATACAGAATCCTCGCCAGAGATACATATTGATAGATCAGGGACGTCTGGTTGAATTGTTAGGACTTGGAAGTATTGATGAACTCAGGGAATCGCACAGAATTTGGGTAGAGGAGGGACTTAAGGGTAAGTATAATGTTCGGGAATGTAAATGGACTGAGAGTGTTGCAGTCGGATCGAGGGATTTTGTGGAGGAGACAAAAGATAGGCTTGGGTTTAAGATTAAAGGTCGAAAGATCGTGGAGAGCAACGGAGCCTATGAACTCAGAGAGTCTCCACCTTCTGCCTATGGTAATGATTTTACCGATAAAATTGATGCGTTAAGAGGTAAAAACACCTATTTATGGGAATCATTTCCCTTGTAAATCAGAAGGATTGCGTGGTCCGACCCTATATATAGATTATATATAATGATTGAGGAAGGATTACCCGGTCCGGAATCCAGCATCTCTCCTAATGAACCTATGGCTGCCTCTGGAGTTTCCGCGCTCAGGGTACGGAAGACCAAGGAACAGAAGAGGGCAGAGGCCGAGGAACGAAACCGCCTGCACCGGGAGACAAACCAGTTCAGGGAAAGATTGTCACAGCTTGAATCCGAGGTGAACGGGGCGGAGAAGACCCTGCAAACACTCACTGAGGCGCTTGCCAATCCGGAATTATACCAGGACAAGGCCCGCTTCTTTGAGACCATGGAGTCCCATGCCCGTACGAAAAAGAAGATCGAGGAACTGACCGCCGAGTGGGAACGCCTCTCCGGTACGATAGAAGAAGCGGCAAAGGCTAAGCCGTGTCAGTGACCTGAGCCGGATTTGTGGGACCGGGTTCTGCGTGCTGCTGACCCTGAGGATTGCGGATGCACTGGACCCCGATGCGTTGTCCCCTGTGCAGGCTTTACAGGGTATCCTTTCTTTGCGGCATGGGTTCCTGTCCTGCCACTCGATGGTCCTGCATCTTTCTGTCCCCTGCGGGGCTGTGGTTGACGCGGCGGCCGGGCGAACTCAGAATCGTGTGCCGGTTTCGGTTTTGAATAATCAAATCCGTTCAGCTTGCGGCGGTCCACTTTTTCTCGAAGGACCAATTCAATGGTGCGCACCAGGGCCTCGTCTTCACGGGTAATAAATGTGAAGGCATCCCCCGTTTTTGCAGCCCGGCCGGTTCGGCCGATACGGTGCGTGTAATCGTCGGCCGTATTTGGCATATCATAGTTAATCACATGAGATATGCTGGACACATCAATGCCGCGGGCCGCAATGTCTGTTGCAACAAGGATTTGATACGTCCCGTCACGGAACCCGTCGAGCGCTGCCTGCCGCTTGTTCTGCGACAGATTTCCCTGCAATGAGGCGGCACGGTAGCCGGCCTTTTCTAATTGTTGTCCCACGCGTTTGGCACGGTGTTTCGTACGCGTAAATATCAGGACAGACTCCGTGTCGGTATGACGCAGCAGCTCAAGAAGAAGAGCGGTTTTCAGATGCTGCTCAACCGGATAGAGCGCGTGACTGACAGTGTTTGCCGGTGCAGGCGGATTTACCTGTACCGTGACAGGGGCATGCAGTATGTCGTGGGCCAGCCTCCGGATATCATCGGGCATGGTTGCCGAGAACAACAGCGTCTGTCGCTTAGCCGGTACGTGCCTGATAATCTTTCTGATATCAGGCAGGAAG
>MHYJ01000087.1 GCA_001828445.1 Planctomycetes bacterium RBG_16_43_13 | reverse complement strand
TTTAAAATAGTCACGATCCAAAAGTCTAGGGTGCCAAGCATACGCGCCATTTTTAAGGAATGGAGTGCCGATCTCACCATTAATATAGATTGCTCAATTGTCGATCCTAAAATAGTAGAAGACTGGTTAGTTTATGCAGGCGACCGTGTCGGCCTTGGCTCACGCAGGCCATACGGCCCTACACCTGGGGAATATGGAAGATTTTATATAACAGAATTTAAGGAGATTAAATAAATATGACAGCTTTAGTTGAAGATACAGATCTAGAAGATAATGATGATTTTCTCGTTGAAGGACGAGAATTAATCATAAAGAAATTAAAAGAAAATGACCTTTTACGCTATGGAGCAACCATATCAGAGGGTCTAATCAGCTCAATCATGAATGTTGAGAAAAATAATGTGCCCTTTGAAAAATGGCAATTCACAGTTTTGCAATTCCGCGAAGTTGTCAAAAAAGAGGGTTTTTTTGTCACATCACGAGGAAAAAATAACGATATTTATATCCTACAACCCCATGAAATGCCAATCCATAATTCCAAGAAAACCAAGGCTGTTTTCAGGAGTTTAAAACAACGGCAGCGATCATTGCATATGATCGACACTTCATTTTTAGGTGAAGAACACAGAAAGAAACTAGAATTTGAAATATTAAAAAACGCCTCTCTAGAACTAGAGATGGCAAATCTCGCAAAATCGAGATGCAGGTATTAGAAATTGTTTTTCGCACCGGTTCACACCGGACCGAAGCATGGCACACCGTGGCATTGCGGACTACTGCGTACCAATGCGATCCATGGCGACCCAAACCAAGAAGAGGGGCTGCTGCCCCTCTTATTTTTAAACTAATTAGGCTTGGAATCCGACTTTCATGGTCAGCCAATGTATAGCTCCTGCACCTGCCCGGTGCAATAGGTGCGCGAACGGAGCAACCGTATCTCCATTGTCAAAAGTATAAGCCTGTGTCGCAGAAGGCGCGGAACCGTCAATCGTGTAGGTGACAACGCCTGCCGCAGAGACCAAAACTTGCAAAGTATGCGTTTGTCCGTCCGTCCAAGCATCAGTTGTATTAGTACTATTTACCGCTCCACTGTTTAATCTATCCTGAATGACAACTGTCGCGTCATTGGTATCAAAATTTAAACCAATAGCACAGAAATCGGTATAACTAGTATAGGTTGCATTATTTGCTTCTGTTTTTCTGAAACCGATGAAATATGGATCAGCCCCTGAAACGTCGGCGACGGTGAATTCCCACTCCAAGAAGAAGGCGGCGCTTGTTCCGATGGTGAAGGTATGGCGGCTAGTTGCTAACGCCGCGCCAAAATTGTACTCGTGGCCTTCGGTTGCCGTCAGGTCTCCGGATACTTTGAGGCCTGTAGCATCCATTACCGGTGCGATCAGAGTTTGACCGGCCCCCAACACAAATGCCTCCATCGTCATCCCTGGGAATGCAAGCAGGTTTACTGTGCCTGTCGCCCCCGTAGGTAGTGCTGGAGCGGATCCGCTTAGCAGGCAAAGGGGGTTAGCCTGAAAGGTATGGTCATCTCCGCTGGAACTTAGGAACTCGGCGTCGATCTCTTCGATCGTTCCGACAAAGGTTGTCTTTCCGGTTCCAGAAGCCAATGTCAGGCTGGAGGCGCCTGTGGCATTCCCGATGCGGACAGCTCTAGCAATCGCGTTCTGGCCTATATCTAGGGCACCAGTACCGCAATTTATTACAACTGAAGTCGATCCCGTGTCATTCCCGATCGTGATCGTTCTCGCGGCAGCGCCAGTACCTACGTTGATGGCAAAGGCGTCAGCGACTGTGCCAATGCCTATGGCAGCTCCGGCAGAGTTAATTGCTACAGTGCTTACGGAGTCAATTGAGATTGCACCGGCAAGGGTATTACCGATGGCAACGGCTCCTGTGCTGGTCCCCGTGTTTATGGAGGTATTCACGTTGATGCTGTCGTTGATTAGGCAGATCGCGTCGATGTTGATGGTTGTCAGACCATCAGCATTACCGATGTTTGCTGTCTTTGTCCCGGTACCGCTGATAAGATTGAGGGCCATAGTGCCAGCGACTCTATTACCAGATGCGATATTTGTTGTGTGAGTACCAGAGGTTACAGTTCCGCTTGCGATATTGGTAAGAACCTGTCCGGTTGTTACCCCGCCGGTGTTTACGTTGACGGTTTTAACCGAGTCGGCATTGGTCGTCGCGCCATCCGGTGCGATATCAATGGTATCGGTGACGGCCGCAGTGACAACGGTGCCCCCGCCGACGGTGATGGTTCGGGATGTTGTTGGAGCAATGTCGCCGACGCCGATTGTCGAGCAATCCGCGTCCGTGCCAAAAAGCAGTCCGCCAGTGCCCGCTTTGATCTGTAGGCCACCACCAGCGTTGGAAGCCTCAATGATGATCGCAGTGGCAGAAGCCGCCGAGCAGGTTAAGTTGGTGGCTGTCGCGGTATCTACAGACAATCCGGCAGCCGAATCAATGGTGATTGCGCCGGCCGAGGCGGACCCAATGGCCACAGTATGCGCGACCCCTCCGGAATTGCCTATGCCGATTGCTCTGATTGTCGTACCTATACCGATGTTTACCGCGCCGACCGCGTTATCTGTAGCAAGATTTAACGCTGTGCCGGCGGTATTGATAGTAGCTGACGCGTTGGCAGTTAGAAGACCGGTAAACGTCAGCCCTGTAGTCGTGAATGCTCCATTGGAATCAATGGAAGCGACTTCAATAGAGGCCGAATCGACAAAGGAAACTTTATTTGTTGCTGCCGCATCCCCCATTTTTACGATAATATCTTGTCCGGCGACAGCATTAATGTTTGTATCAACCGCCCCGGTGCTTGTAAAGATTGGAGATACGCACGAAGTATTGCAAGTCGCAGTGGTGAACGTCGCGGCAGCCGCTGTAGTCGCTCCAATGATGGCGTCAAGATTAACAAATGTCGCGGTACCGTTCGAGTCTATGCTTGCCACTTCGGCGTTTCCGCTGTCTGTGAAGCTGATCTTATTGGCAGCTGCGGCATCGCCCATGCGCATTGTAATGTCGCTCGCGGCAGCCGATCTAATGGCAAGTCCTGCGGCGGCCGTGTAAATAGGAGAGGTCACAGACGTCGCAAGCGTTATCGCCGCGTCAAGATTGACCGTCACCGTGCTGCCTGCCCCGGCAGTCGCGATATTGGTGCCACCAGTAAAGGTTATATTTCCCGCGGCGGGGCTTAACGCGCCTCCTGTGTCCGCGGTCACGGTATCAACGTCAGATGCCCCAGGGGAGGCTATCGCCCATGTGGCAGCTCCAGAAGAAAGTTGGCAAAGTGTCCATGCTTGGGCGGTATCTGTACGAACCCACATTTGCCCTAGCGGATATCTGGTATCGGTACTTGTCGGCGATCTCGTGGCGACAACCGGAACGGGGAAAACATTGACAAAAGCAGATGTAGAACCTTGGGCTTGTGAAATTCTAGACATTTTAGTCTCCTAAAGTGGTTTTTTCTCATACTTATGAAGCGATATTTTATTTGCAAAATAAATTTATAGTTTATATATATTTAAATATGAAAAGAACGGCTACCCTTATCATAAAACTGACTCAAGAAGAGCGAAAGATTATTAAAATCGCGGCGATTGAGCGCAATTTAACCTCTTCGGCTTTAGTGCGCCAAGCAATCGCAATCTATTTAGAGAAATACTGCAAAAATGTCTACTGACAATAAAAAAATCCTATATAAACCGCGTGATTACCAAGAACATTTTGAGAAAGCCATGTTCAATGGTAAGCGCAGGGCTTATCTTCTCTACCACAGACGCGCAGGAAAGGATTTTTCCTGCTGGTGCTTTATGATTCATTGCGCTTTGCGTGACAATCCGGGCCTATACTATTATTGCGCTCCAACCTATACCCAAGCAAAAAGGATCATCTGGTATGGCATTGATGAAGCCGGCAATAGACTTTTGAACTACATACCCGCCGAATATATCAAAGGAAAACCCAATAGTACAGAATTGCGGATCGATCTGACAAATGGTTCTATCATTCAGCTTGTTGGTTCGGAGAACTACGACGCTCTTAGGGGAACAAACCCAAAAGGCGTTGTATTTAGCGAGTATGCAATACAAGATCCACGCTGTTGGAACGAAGTCATAAGTCCTATATTGCTAAAAAATAACGGCTGGGCTGTCTTCAATACGACGCCCCAAGGGCATAACAGTGCCTTCGAACTCTGGCAAACAGCCAAACATAGCGATAATTGGTATACACGTTTACTCACCATTGATGACACCGGCCTTATCACCAAGGAACAAATTGCCCGAGAGATAGAAGAAGGAAAAAGCCAAGAGCTTATCGAACAAGAATATTACTGTTTTCCTTCCGGACAATTTGTCATGACTTCAGATGGCATGAGAGATATTAGCGAAATAAAACCCGGAATGATTGTCCTTTCTCATACAGGAAGGTTTAGAAAAGTTGTTGAAACTTCCGAAAGGAACTTCGAAGGCTTTCTCGTTCGAATAAAATCCTATGGTTCAAGAGAAGATATACTATGTACTCCGAATCATCCAATTAGGGTGTACGAAAGACATTCGCAGAATTTTAGATGGATTAAAGCGGAACACATTAAAAAAAAATACCGTCTTTTTTTTCCAAAATCACGCTTTTCAGGAAACTACCTATCAGAAGATTTTATCAAAATGATGGCATGGTATATTTGTGAAGGCAGCTCCGGCCTTAATCATATTCAATTTACTGTTAAAAATATAGAAGAGGCCAAATATGTATCTAATATATGTGAAATTTGCAAATACAAAACAACTATTAGACAATGCGAAACAGCTGTTAATGTAATAATAAATGATACAAATCTTGTAGATACTCTAAAGTCTCTTTGCGGATGTGACGCGGAATCTAAAAAAATACCTCTTCATCTTTTAGGCGACAATTTTAAGGTATTTTTTTACGAATTAATGAAAGGAGATGGATGTGATCATGAAAATAGAGGATCTCGGCGGATTTCTTTTACTACAATCAGTAAATCTCTCGCGTATCAAGTGCAGCTTCTCGCGCATTCTTTATGTCTAACTGCAGGCATTTATACGAGGGAGGCGCATACAGGAAATATTTGTGGCAGATCTGTAAATTGTAAAAAAAGTTATGTAGTTCAGATAGGATCTTTAAAAATAAAACAAGAAAGCACCACTCTTATACGGGGAAAATATGGCATTGGCGCTTGCGTTAAAGACGTTTCAAAAGAATATTTTAAAGGAAAAGTTTATAACATAAAAGTCCAATTTGATGAAAGTTATGTCGTTAATGGCAGAGCTGTGCATAATTGCTCCTTTTCCCGTGGAATCGAAGGTGCTTACTATGGCAGACTTGTTAAGACCCTCCTAGAAACAGATCGCTTTTGCAATGTTCCCTATGATACTCACGCACCGGTAAATACCTATTGGGATATCGGTATTAATGATTCTACGGTAATTCTGCTTGCGCAAAATATTGGTAAAGAAGTCCATATTATTGATATGTATGCTAATCAGGGTGAAGGTCTCAACCACTATGCTAATTGGATACAAAAAACCGCCGATAAAAAAGGGTATATCTATGGAAAACACTATGCACCCCATGACATACAGGTAAGAGAACTAGGCTCGGGAGCAAAAACACGATTAGAGACTGCGAAAGAATTAGGAATAAACTTTGAAATTGTACCAAACCTACCCATTTCTGAAGGAATTGAACTCGGAAGATGGCTTTTTCCAAAATTGTGGGTTGATAAAAAGAATTGTAAAACATTTATAAAAGCTGCGGAAAATTACCATAAAGGGTATAATGAAAAATTAAATGTATACAGCGAAAAACCCGTGCATGACTGGAGTTCAGACTACATGGACAGCTACCGATACATGGCCATTATCCAAAGCGTCAACCAGACAAGCGGTCAGATGACCGAACAAGACGCGGACAAAATGGAAAATAAATATTCTTTGCATAAACAAACAAAACCTTCATACATAAGATAAATATGCCCTTAGTTAAAGGCAAAAAAGCCAGAACAAGGTCCGGAGTCTCGGAGAATATTAGCAAAGAGACGCGTGCGGGAAAGAAAAAAGACCAAGCTGGCGCGATAGCAATGTCAGCAGCCGGTAAAAAGCGCTCAAAGCGCAAAAAATAGCAACAGCTCACAACTGTTGCAGGGTGGGACTGATCATCCCTACAAGGCCGTTCCCTTGGCCCTGCTTCCTTTTCAGACGGTGGAAAGAAAAAAACCGTTTTTTGGATTGGAAGTATGGCCTCAAATCAACAGATCATCACCGATTTTAACACTTTCTATAGCGATAGTTATGCTACATGGAATCCGTTTTTCGCCGAAGCTGAAAGAGACCTCCGATTTTTTCTGGGCGATCAATGGCAACGCGAGGAAAAGGATAAGCTTTTTCAGGAAGGCAGAAACGCCTTCGTCTTCAATAAAATCCGCCGCACCCTCAACATGGTCTCCGGCTACCAGCGAAAGAATAGGCTTTCGTCCGTTGTAATCCCCATCGAAGATTCCGACCAAAAAACATCGGATCAACTCTCAAAACTACTTTTATATGTGATGGGCTACGGGGAAGGCTACCAAGTGATTTCAGACTGTTTTGGCGGAGCGCTGAAAACCGGATGGAATTTCTTCTCCATGTGGATAGATTACCGCGACGATCCTATTAATGGGGATATCCGATTTTCAAGAGAGCCATACAACGCGTTTATTGTAGACCCTTATTTAACAAAACTCGATTTTTCTGACTGTGCCTACATATTATCGAGAAAATACATGGGACTCGCACAAACTATATCGCTATTACCTGAGCACTCTAAAGAACTAAAACGCCTTGATAAATACGGATGGGAAAAAGACGACAAATTTACCTGGCTTCCCTATCAACGCAACCCAAATGGACAGACTCTATTAGCCTATAATGAACTGCATCAGCAAAAGTGGCGTAATGTCCCTATGTTAGTCGATATGGAGACAGGCGAAACGTTGGAATTTGATAGGGGAGATGATGCAATAGGTCAATTTCTTTCTATTTATCCACAACTAAAAGTTATCCAACGGCCGCAAAGATATATCGAAAAACACATCATTGTTAATGATGAGCATATTAAAACAGAAATTAATCCTTTTGGCCTGGATGAATATCCCTATGTCCCAATCAGCGCAATCTTTGAACCCGAATCAGATCAGTGGGAATTAAAACTCCAATCGCTTTCAAGATGTTTGATTGATCCGCAGAGAGAGAGCAATAAAAGACGCTCCCAAATGAGTGATCTGCTTGATTCTCAAATTAACAGCGGATACATCGCCGAAGAAGACAGCGTTATAAATCCACGGAGTTTATTCCAAACATCGCAAGGCCGTGTCATTTGGAAGAAGAAAAATACTCAACCAGGCGCCATCGAAAAGATTCAACCTGCACAAATCCCTCCTTCCATGTTCCAACTGCAAGAACTCTTTGATCGCGACCTTATGGAAATCGCAGGGGTAAATGACGCCGCTTTCGGCCAAACGGAAAACGCCAATGATTCAGGCGTTATGATGATGCTCCGCCAAGGAGCTTCGATCATTAACCTTCAAGAACTTTTTGACAACCTGCGTCTATCGCAAAAAAACATTAGCAAAAAAGTTCTGAAGCTTATTCAACAATGGGATTCTAAAAAAATCCAGCGCATTCTTAATGAAGCCCCAACCGAACAATTTTATGAAAAAGACTTCACAAAATACGACGTTTCCATCCAAGAAGGCATTTTAACAGATTCACAAAGACAGATGTACTTCCGCCAACTTGTCGACCTTAAACAATTGGGTGTCCCTGTCACAGGAGAAATGCTAGCAAAAGCCGCTCCAATACAAGGGAAAAGCATATTCTTGGAAGAACTCGCACAAGTTGAGAAACAACAAGCTGAAGCTGCTCAAAAACAAGCACAAGTTCAACAACAACTCATGCAAACGCAAAGTCAGTCCGCACAGGCGAAAGCTATTAATGATTTGGCCGGCGCTTCTGAACGCAAAGCAAGAACCCATAGCAATCTAGCCTTATCAACAGAAAGAATATCTGAAAGTGAACAAAATCGTTCTCAAGCAGCACTGGAAAGGGCAAAAACAATAGTCGAAATAGCAAAAATGGAAGATGAGCGCCTTTTTAAATTTTTAGATTATGTTCGTTTATTGGAAGCTGAAGAAATAGAAGATAGGGAAGCAATTGCACGGAAAGTGGGTGCACAAACTGAAAAAATAATTATGTCAACTAATCAAGATCAACAAGTGATAAACACGCCAACTTCTGGACAAGTTGATCAACAGCAGGGAGCTTTGGCAGGTCAACAATGAGTTTTAGAATTTTAAGTGATTTAGAAATATTTACTGAATGTGCTGCAAAAATTGTTCTTTTGCCTTTTTACTTTATAGGGAAAGGATTGAAAAATTTTACCACAAAAATCGCAACTTACATCCATAAATATGCCGATACAGGAAGAGCGGATTTTTATGCAACGAAAACATTGCAACCCATGGCCCAGGGCCAGTAAACAAGGAGATTAACATGGCAGAATATTCAGCCAAGACGCCATCCGGCGGCGCTATGCCAAAAGGATTAGGCGGAGAAATGGGGCACGATAAAGCTCCAAAGAAATGCGATGTGTATGCACCGCAGAAACAAGATTTATCACGCGTTGACAAACAACCCGTTGGTAATCTTGGATATCCTAAACAAGCTTGGGATTATAAGTATTAACTATGGTTCAGGAACTAGGCGAGACAGTACAGGAGATGCAAAAAGGCGACGAGAAGTTAATTGAAGAAATTCTTAATCGGCGACCTTCCGGACACTACTGGATACTGATTCATTATAAGCCAACTGGAAAATTCCTAAAATCGGGCGAACAAGTAATCATGCATGTTGTCAAAGACTATGACAAAAAGCCTAAAAACTTTCTAGGGACCATTATCCTAGAAGTCAAAGATGGCGAAATCGTCAAAGAAACCATCAATATTCATGATATCCCAATAGATTGGTCACTAATTCTCCCGAAAGCAGGATTAATAGAAACACCCTATGTCCAGCACAGATCTGACATAACGGGTGCCTATGTTTATAACAAATAGTGCCGCCTACTCAAGGGCGAAAGTGAAGTCATGGAACAAGAAGACCTACCGGGCGAATATGTAGCAGAGGCCGCCGCTCCGCCAGCCACAACCGAACCTGAATCGCAGGCACAACTTCCCGTGGTACAGCAAGTACCCCTGGACGCGTTGCAAGCCGAGCGATCTGAAAGGCAACGGCTGCAAGAAGAAGTGCGTTTGATGCGTGATAATATGGCATTAATGCAAGCTCAGCAGAAGTTTCAGCAAAACCAACACGCTGAACCTGAATCTAAACTGTCCGATGATGATGTCCTTACTGTTGGGGAAGCGAAAAAATACCTCAACACTATAGACAACAACTATCGGATGGGTCTGCAAGAGCTCAAAATTGCCCAAAAATATCCCGATTATCAAACCACGGTGACTAAATATTTACCTGAAGTTTTAAAACAAAATCCAAGTTTACGCTCTACTCTAGAAAAAACTCAGGATTTCGAACTCGCCTATTATTTAGCAAAAAATAGCTCCTCTTACATCTCGGAAAATAAGTCCGCAAAGAAAAACGCAGATGCTGAACGCATAGTTAAAAATGCCGGAAAGGCAGGGTCTTTATCAAGCGTGGGGCAGTCTTCTCCGATAAGCGAAGCTAAAAGGTATAAAGACATGAGCGATGACGAATTCCGAAACACTGTAAGCCAAAACTTGGGTTATTACTAGGAGTTAATCCATGGCCAATATGACCACAACCGCAGTCCTATCGCCGGCAGTCCGTGAATACTACGACCGCCTGCTGCTAATGACTGCCTATCCTATGCTCGTGCATACGAAATTCGCACAAAACCGAATTTTACCTGAAAAGATGGGCGACACCATCGTTTTCAGACGCTATGCACGACTAGCAACTGTGCCAGTGCCACTACAGGACGGCATAACCCCCCCCGGAGCTCTTTTATCGGCTACCGATATCAAGGCCCGTGTAGATTTTTACGGTAAAGAAGCAATTGCTGCATAAATGTTGCCGTAGTAAAATGTTACTGAATTCGGGGAAACTCCGAAAAGGACAATCCCGAGCCAAGCCGTAAAGGAAGGTGTAGAGACTATGTTTAACAACAAACTAGAGTTTAAAGGCGCGGTGATAGGCACACTCTTAGGAGACGCTTGCATACCGACGCCAACCAGAAAAATTACATGTCATCTTCAGCTGTCTCATAAGAAAGCTGATGAAGAATACTTAAATATGAAAGTTAATATGTTGCGATATTTAACAGAAGTAACAGTTAAAGAATATGATCAGAAACTTGATGATAAAATTTATCCGCAAGTATCTGCTCGAACTCGTTCACATCCTTTCTATAATAGTATCTATGATCACATGTATTATCAAGGCCGAAAGACCGTGGATGAACATGTATTGAAATGTTTAACACCTCTTGGGCTAGCACTTTGGTATTTTGATGATGGCACTTTAGCGGGTGAAATGGGTTGGAGAAATCCATATATTTGCTCACATAATTTTAACAAAATTGAAAATGAGCTTCTTTGTCGGATGGTACACAAGAGATTTGGTGTAACATTTAGAACTGTCAAAAAAAATATCAAAGATAAAACTTACTATTGGATGCGTCTAAGACGTAAAGACAGGGAAAAATTTTTGAATATTGTCGCACCATTTGCACCTCAATGCATGCGGCGAAAAATTGATCCACTATTTTACGAAAACGATGAAAAATATAGAGAAGAACACGAAATGTCATGTGAAATATGCTCTAAATCTTTTATCGCAAATACTCATTCAATTGCTAAAAACTGTAAAGAGTGTAATCAAAAAATATTAAGACAGGAGCATAGGTTTCATTATGATACACTCGCTAAGCAAAGGGTTTCAAAATGTATTCAATGTGATAAAACATTTGAAAAAAGACCCGGCAAAAAAACTGTTCATTGCAGCCGTAAGTGTTCTGGTAAGTCTCATTCTAGTTTCTGGGAAAACAAAAGAAGTAACCAGGCAATTGCCTGAAGATATAGTCCGAACCGCATGGCAACATGCGGAGGCGGCAGAAATGACCGTCCACCCTTTAAAGGGTAGTAACAAAAAGAACTTTGTACTCTTTACAAACCAAGTTGCGTTAACCGTCGAGGATAAGGTGCTTAACGAATCTTCCCGGCTACTTGCTCAAAACTTTGGGCAAACTGTCGACGAGATTGCCCGCGACGTGCTCGCCTCCACCACTAGTGTTACCCAATGCTCTAATGGATTAAATGGAAACACACCAACGGAATTGACCTCAGATGATATTTTTGGCGCTGTTCAAACTCTTTTGAATAACGACGCTAAAATGATTTCTAAAGTCGTTTCCGGTTCCACAAAGATTGCCACTCAGCCAGTTCGCCCAGCATTCTGGGGGATCATCGACACAGCTTTGTTAGATGATCTAGAAGCTGTTTCAACCTTTGTCAATGCGGCTAACTATGCCGGTAGCCAAACAGTCTTGGATGAAGAATGGGGAGCTACAAGAAACGTACGATGGATGTATACATCTGTCGGAAGCGTGACAAGCGCGACCCCTGCTGTTTACAACTGCATCATCCTCGGTCAAGAGGCTTACGCTGTTGTACGGCTCGGGTCTAACACAGGGGAATTCTATGTTGAACCGCTAGGTTCGGGTGGATCTGCTGACCCGCTGCATCAAAGGGGAAGCGTTGGGTGGCAACATCCCTTCGTCGCGAGAATCCTGAACGACGCGTTCATGAACAACCTACTCGCAACCCACTCATAAGGAGGCATATATGGCACAGATCAAGATCTTTAACTGGACTAACCCAGACCCAGCTGTCGCCCGCAATCTTGATTGCGGATTTCAGCCGGTGGAAGTTACCACAGTTGACGTCACTAACGGCGGTTCATTTTACTGGATTGACGGTATGGGTGACGGTTACTACTTAGACGTAGACTCCGGAGCTATAACAGCTGCCAACGGTATGACGCCATTGGCGCAAAGCACCCTTTATGGGCCTGCAATTACCGGCTTTACTAACGCGAACCCAGGCGTGATAACCGCTAGCAACATCGCACAATGCGGCGTTGTCGCCGGCGACACAATCTCCGTTTCTGGTGTTGCAGACGACAATACGGCAACTTCTCTTAATAGGAGTTATGTCGTCGCCTCTGTTACAGCTACAACGATTACAACCGACATCAATACTAGCGCCTATAGCGTCTACGTATCCGGCGGTATTGTAAAACGTGTAACTGATACTGCTGGGGATGAAATTCCTACAGAGAACTACGCCATTCAGGGCGTGACCATCGGCACCGGTTCTGTCGGGGCAGCATCTGCCGCGATGGTAGCCATTGTCAAAGGCGACAACCCTGTAGATTAATCATGCGAGGGGCTTTCGGGCCCCTCTTTTTTAAAGGAAAAAAGATAATGGAAATGCAAACGCAAAGACATGTTGAACTAGTCGATCCAAAAAAGATGGAGAAACTACCGATTATAAACATGGAAAATCCAAGTAAAAAAATAGATGAAAAAGAAGAAAAATACTTGAGGCAAACAGTAACTTATGAATTCATGAACCTCGAAGAACCGGGCGTTCCTCATACTTTCCCCTATGGCAATAGTAAAAATAGATACACGTTCACCCTTTTGCATGGCGGACGGTATAAATTGCCGCGGTTTATCGCACGACATATAGAATCAAGATCCACCCCTATATGGAAATGGATGCCTGACGGCACAGGTTCTATGATAAAATCTAGAATGGGTGTTAATCAACGCTTCCAAATGCGTGAAGTTTACGAGGGCTAAACAATGTCAAATTGGTCGCTAGCGGAAATTAGGCAAAAGGTTCGGCAGGTCTCGGGGAGATACTCCTCTGAAGATATCACCAATGAGCAGCTGGACGAATATATTAACAAATATTTCCAATACACCTTTCCGGCTGAGGCCAAGCTCGAAAGATTCCACTCCTTCTACGAACTCATTACCATAGCGAATCAACCATCCTACACGCAACCTTCGGGCTATGTAAACTTTGAAGCCCCGGCAACCATTGACCGCATAAAAATCGACTGGTATCAAGATTATTATCCCTTCTACAATCAAAATCCGCAGACGATATCTAGGCAAACTTTAGGCGTTGGCGATGGAGCCACTGTGGCTTTCTCAGGAACGGCGGCAGGCTTTCCCATCCTTCCAGCCACGGCAATAGTTAATGATGGCGTGGAGACGTTCCAAGACGTTTCTACGGCCTATACAACCGCCAATATCGCTATTGTCGGATCGGCAGGAGGCAACGCCACCCTGAACCTGTCCACAGGTGCGATCAATGCGACTTTTGCGACAGCCCCTCTTGATGGCGCGAATGTCTATTTTTCCTATTCCCAATTTATCGCGGGAACTCCCGTCGCCATATTGAATTATAACAACCAGTTTACCTTCTTTCCTGTTCCTGACCAGGCTTACAGATTCCAGGTTAAGGCATATTCCAACACCTTGGTGACTACCGCGCTTGGCGCGAACGCAGCCCTATTTGTCAATGCGACCGATCGCCCGCTTCTAGATGAATGGGGACCGATGATAGCTTACGGAACGGCTAAAGATATGCATGCCGATTTCGGCGAAATAGACGCGTACGCCGAGGTAGACGCACTATATAAAGAACAGATCTCTTATGTTCTACGTAGAACATTGCAAAATCTATTAAACGAACGGGCTATGCCCAGCTTTTAAGGT
>MHYJ01000086.1:1574-7767 GCA_001828445.1 Planctomycetes bacterium RBG_16_43_13 | reverse complement strand
TGGTCGGATTTCTATTCACTGGTTTAGGGTTCTGGTCAACGGGCGAGAAACGTAAAGATGTCTATGACAGGTCGCAAGTGATTCTGGAACAGATATCAGAAGATATTAGGAATACATTTGCAGATGCCGATTTGAGATTTACATCTGTTCCGGCATATTTTGTATGTGATATAGATAGAAATAAAAATCAGCGGCTGAGGTTTGTAAGGAATGGAGATGCATCTAAGCTACGTGTAAATATACCACGTAATTTGCCTGCGGTGCCGCAACGTTATTATACGGACTTGTTCGAGGTTTGCTATGTAATGGATAGTGACGCAGGAAAGGATATTTTATGGCGAGGAATAAGGTATTTTGACAGGAATACGCAACAGGGGTCTATATTTAGTAGGGATATAGATGACCTTACTTCTCTTTTGTGGCGAAACAATTTCACGAAGATAGGGGATGGTGTATTGTATGTGGGGTATAAGTTCTGGACGCAATATACGAATACGTGGGATACTAAATATAAGATAAAAAAGCCAGAGCGTGGTAGGAGAGAACAGATAGGACCTGAGGTGATTTGGGACTCATCGCGACGTACGTTTATGCGGGATTTCTTTTTCTTTAAGGACATATTTGACGCTCGCAGACCAGATTTTGTGTATCCAAAAATTGTACAGGTAACGTTGGTAGTCGAACCGTTCGTGGTCGGGTATAGGGGCTCACACCTTGTAGAGGCAATGCAGGAGAATGGCAGTAGGATTGTGGTAGAGAACCCTAAAGAGCTACCTGATGCCCCATCATTTATCAAAATAGAAAAAGAATGGATAGAGTATAAAGAAAAGAGTGGCAGTGTGCTCACTGTAGCTAATAGAGGTGTTCGAGGAACAAGGGCTGTATCTCATAAGGTAGGTAGCCCTGTTAAATTCGGTGAGACATTCACACTTGAAGTATACCTACCAGCGTATAGGATAAGCGAGGATGAATAAGAGAATGCGCACTAAACATTATAGTATATTTGGGTTTACACTACTTGAGATATTGGTTGCTATTGGTGTATTGATGATAGGTATAATAGGGATATTGCCACTTTTTTTCGTAGGGGCTACTTCCCATAAGGTGGGGGTAGACCACACACAGGCCGCTTTGATTTCGCGTAGCATAGCTACGGAGATTGCATCCAACTTTTATACTGATAAACCACAGGATATAAAAGATAAAGCTGTAACAGGTTACTCATCTAATTATACCTATGATGCGGTATTTGCGCCTCTCGTTAGAAATGATACGGACAGAAATGCATTCATATTGAAGGTAACAGTAAAATGGCTTGCGAAAGGAAAAGTGGAGATAGAGACGTTTGAGACAGTTGTTCTGAGGCAGCCGGAAATAGATAGAAAGCAGAGATAGCGGGTTTGTAGCTTATAATATTGGATTGAGCATTCTATATAAAATTCCTAATACATACCTATAAAAGATGGCTTCTAAATGGACGTTGACTGTCTTGAGACAGGTATTCTCTGACACTGGTATTAGACCTAAGAAGTCACTTGGTCAGAATTTCCTTATCGATTATAACCTATTGCGTTTCATTGTGGCAAAAGCAGGTATCTTACCTACAGACACTGTAATAGAGATAGGTGCTGGGGTTGGTTCACTTACTGTTCTCCTGACTGAGAGAGCAAGAAAGGTCTATGCCTTTGAGATAGATAAGAATTTATATAATATATGTAAAAACTACCTCCGAGAAACGTCTAATATACAGCTTTATAATGAGGATGTTATAAGAGCTATAAATGAGGGGGGATTTGTTGTGAATACTCCAAATATTAAGGTTGTTGCCAACCTGCCATATTCGAAATACTTTGAGATACTCCTTTCTTTATTAACATCAAGGTTAAGTATTAGAGAGTTGTATCTATTGGTGCAATTTGATGTATACAAAAAGATGTCCGCGACGGTTGGTTCTAAGGAGTATTCTCCACTTAGTATTATAGTTCAATCCCTCTGTGATATACGACTTATCAGAAAAGTGCCACGAGATGTGTTCTACCCTAGACCGAAAATCATATCAGCATTTGTGGCACTAAAATTACTGGATAAGCCGCTTATTGACAGAGATAAAATTAAGGTGATACTTTCTCCTATGAGGACGCTATTTAGTGAACGTAAGAAGACAATCGTAAACGTACTAAAGAAGTTATTTAAGGGAGGTTCCCTTGACAGGTTTTCACATTGTATAGGCGGAGATATACTGCAGAAACGGGTGCAAGTCCTTGAACCACAGGATGTTATAAGGGTTGCAAGTTTTATTGCTACTGTCAAGCATATTAGTCCTTGACAACGTAAAATCTTATGGTATAATGTCTGGCTTTTAATTTGAGGTATTTACGTGCCATACATTTCCGACGAATCCATATTAGAGGTTCAGAGGTCTATAGATATATATGAGGTAGTTGCCTCATATATACCGCTAAAGCGTGCAGGGACGAACTATAAGGCGCACTGCCCATTTCATCAGGAAAAGACGCCATCCTTTATAGTTAGTCCAGCTAAACAGATTTATAAGTGTTTTGGTTGCCAGAAGAGCGGGAGCGTATTTAGTTTTGTGATGGAGATTGAAAAAGTAGATTTCCCGGAGGCGATAAAGATGCTTGCGGAGCGTGCTGGCGTAAAACTGACGTTTGTTGGTGGTGGGGAAGAGAAAAAAAGTATAGATAAGAACGAACTATACAGAGCTAATGAGTGGGTGGCTAACTATTTTAGAAGGCTACTCCTTACTTCTAAAGAGGCGGAAGGAGCAAGAAATTATTTAGGAAAAAGGGGCGTTAAGGGTGAAATAGCTGCGGTGTTTAAACTGGGGTATTCCTCCACCAAGTGGGACGATTTATTTGTAAACGCAAAAGCTGCTGAGCATCGTGTGGAGGTACTGCTTGCACTTGGACTTATACAGAAGAGGAAAGACGGTAATGGCTATTATGATTATTTCCGTGGCAGGTTGATGTTTCCTATATTTGACATCAAGAGCAGAATAATAGGTTTCGGTGCCCGCACACTCAGAGACGATGAAGAGCCCAAATATCTGAATTCGCCAGATACTCCTGTATTTAGTAAGGGCTCTAACTTCTATGGTTTAAATTTAGCACGGGAATTTTCAGAAGAAACTAACTCCATTTCTATAGTAGAGGGATATTTTGATGTAATACTGCCGTATCAATATGGTGTAAAAGGTTTAGTCGCTACATTAGGGACGGCGCTAACACAAAACCATATTCGGCTTTTGAAGAGATATGCAAACAGGATAACACTCATATATGACTCAGACGAGGCGGGTAAAAAGGCATCTGGGCGCAGTTTAGATATGTTGTTATGGGAGGATATTGACATATTTATAGCTAAGTTACCGGAGGGCTTAGATCCGTGTGATTGTGTTATTAAATGTGGTAAAGAAGAATTCGAGAAATATATACAAAAGCCAATAGAGATATTCGACTTCTTACTTGAATCAGTCGTTGAAAATATTGATATAAATACCACCACTGGTAAGACAAAAGCTATAGAAGAAATATTAATGCGTATAGCCACTATTCCTAACAATATAAAACGTGAGGTTCTGTTACAGCAATTGGCATCGAGGTTCAAAATAGACGGGCAGGCATTACATTCACGTATATCTGCTTTGCATAAGATGGATTATCCTCGCCAGAATAATAGTGATAGCACTAATAGGAAGCAATTTACCATAGCAGAGGCAAGGGGAATAGAACTTATAGAAATAATGTTATTTGATAACTCGCTTATACCTGAGGTTCGTAAGCAAATAGGATTAGGCAGAATGCCTACAGAAACCAGCAGAAAAATAGCAGGTAAAATATTTGAGGTTTTTGATAAATATGGTGTAGTTAAGAATGAGGAGCTGTTGTCTCTGATGAGAGATAAAGAGTCAATAGAGATAGTTTCTGGCCTAATAAATAATGGCTCTAAAGATGATAAGTTCAGAAGTCGCTTAAATGGGCTTATAAAAAATATATCTGAGGAATATCGTAAAGGTGTTTCTATAGAGTTACAGATAAGATTAAAGGATGCTACGGCAAGGGGTAATAGGGTTGAGGTAGATAGAATATTGAGGGAAAAGGAAGCAATATGGAAAGATTAACCCCAGAAATTAAGATACTGGTCGAGGAGGGCAAGAAGAAGGGCTTCTTGACCTACGATGAGCTGAATAAAATTCTGCCTGATGATATGGTCTCTCCTGAAAAACTCGACAGCATACTTTCTACGCTGGATGAACTCGGGATAGAAATGGTGGACGATACAGCAAGTGGTGAAAGAGAGCTTTTTGATGAAGAGTTAGATAAAGCAGAGTTAGAGGAAATAGCCGAGGAGCTACAGCGTAAAACATCCACGAGGATAGACGACCCCGTTAGAATGTATCTTACGCAGATGGGTAATATCCCCCTTTTATCTCGCGATGAGGAGTTGCGACTTGCGAAGAAAATAGAGATAACGCGTAAGATGTTCAGGATAAAGGTGCTAGAAGCGCCCGTTGCTGCCATAGAGGCAATACAGATATTAGAGGATGTGAAAAATGGTGAACTCGCATTTGATAGAACTCTAAAATATGATGCTGCTATAGATGTGGCGAAGTCGGAACTACTCGATAAATTGCCAGACATAATAGATGAGCTAAAAGCGATATTGCAGGAAAACTATGATTGTTATGAGAGGATGTTGAACAATAAACTCTCTGATAGGATTAGGAATAGATTGCAAGAGAAAATCCTACAAAATAGACGCAAATACGTAGTTATGCTCGAGGATATGAACATTCAGACAAAGAAAATAAAACCTATGATGGATAAACTTATGAGTATAAGCAATAGAATGGATGAACTATCAAGAGAGACAGATGAACTAAAACGCAGAAGATACAATCAGATTAAGATAGATAGTTTGACTAAAGAACTCAATCAATTAATTCTACAAACTATGGAGGCACCTGAGGAACTAATGATAAGGATAAAGGAGATAAAGGAACGTTTTTACGAATATGAAAAGACAAAGAGGAAGCTCTCAAGCGGTAACCTACGTCTTGTGGTTAGTATAGGGAAAAGATATAGAAATCGTGGACTTACATTTCTCGACCTAATACAGGAGGGAAATACCGGTTTGATGAAGGCAGTCGAGAAATATGAGTATCGTAGGGGCTATAAATTCAGCACTTATGCGACTTGGTGGATTAGACAGGCGATAACGCGTGCGATAGCTGATCAGGCGCGGACTATAAGGATACCGGTGCATATGATAGAGACGATGACTAAGCTGAGGAATGTGTCAAAGAAGTTGGCGCAGGAGATGGGGAGGGAGCCATCCATCGTGGAGATTGCTCATAAGGCGCGGGTGGCGCTGGATGAGACGAAGCGAATATTGAAAATCGCCAAGCATCCCATCTCTCTCGACCGACCCATCGGCGAGGATGACGACAGCGATTTCGCGGACTTCATCGAGGATGACAACACCGCCTCGCCCATCACCGCCGCTACGAAGGAGATGCTGAAGGATAAAATCGAAAACGTCCTCCACACCCTCTCGTTCCGCGAACGCGAGATTATCAAGCTCCGCTACGGCATCGGCACGGGCTATACCTACACCCTCGAGGAGGTGGGGCGAATTTTCAAGGTTACCCGCGAGCGTGTGCGGCAAATCGAGGCGAAGGCGATTCGCAAGCTCCAGCATCCGATACGGAGCAGGCGATTGGTCGGCTTCCTCGACACGATCGCTAAAGAAGCGAAGCCAGAGGAAGATAACGAATAAAAGGGCGGCAAAATAAACCGCCCTTTTTTGTTTTATATGAAAAATATATGGGACACCAATAAAAAAATATGGTCGACGGGTCGTTCCCCCAATAATATGACTTATATGAGAATTAGAAGATTGAAAGATTGGAAGATTAGAAGATTGGCAGCAGTGTTGGCGCTCCTGCTCGTTATCGGCTGTTCGGGGCAGATGGATATGACTCTTTCTCCGCAGGATGAGCAATCGCTCCGCATCCAGCAACTCGTCAAAGACCTCGACGACAATAGCCAGAAGACACGGATAAAGGCGACGGAGGAACTGATAGAAATCGGCGAGCCCGCACTTGAGCAGGTGAAGAAGGCACTCGCCAAACCGCCAAGTAATGAAGTGAGAATCCGTGCAGGCGAGATAC